>JACPVN010000080.1 GCA_016191715.1 Ignavibacteriota bacterium
CGAAATTACAGAGAAGATTATTGCTGAATATCAGAAACATAAGATTGAAGGAGAGGAATAATTTTAATTTGTGTCTTTGCATCTAAATAAATACATTTGTTTCATCGCAGATGCAAAGACACATTATTTTTTAGTTATTCGACATGCAGAAACTAATCAATGTAAAACCATTACCGGACTATCATTTGTGGTTGAAATTTGATGATGAAACGGAAGGGACTGTATCTCTGCGCGATATTATCGGGCAAGGAGTCTTTTCTTCATTGTCAAATCCTGAAGTCTTTCGTAGTGTTTATATTGATAAAGAATCAGGCGCTGTTGCTTGGAATAAAGATTTAGATATAGATTCTCTTGCACTGTATTTAGAAATTAAAGGCATTTCATTTGAGGAATATCTGAATAAGGCGGAACCTGAGTATGCCACTCATTAGTAGGTTCTATGGTATTTCAATTTATCTTCACTTTCGTGACCATGAACCTCCACACTTTCATGCAATTTACGGTGAATACGAAGCAATGATTTCTATCGCAGATGGAAGTTTGTTAAAAGGGAATATGCCGGAGCGAGCATTAAAACTCATTACCGAATGGTCTTCACAACATCGTTCGACATTGTTGAAGAATTGGGAAGATATTCGAAATAAAAAACATTACCAAAGGATTGAACCTCTAAGGTAAATCTATCTATGAACCGTTTCTTTACCCATCCCCTTTCCTTGAAAAAAGGGAAGGGGAGTTTACGGTCATGCGAGCAATTTGATATGATGAAAAAGAAATGTAATTTTTGCGGACACGAAGAGTACCTCACCAATAAGGTACAATATATTTACAACCGTAGCGACCGTTTTATGATTGTGAATAATGTTCCCTGTGAACAGTGTACAAACTGTGGTGAACGATATTATGCTGTTGATGTTTTGAAAGCCATTGAGAATGACTTCGACTCTATTTATTCCTCAAAGAAGGAAATCAAAAAGGAAATACTTATTCCTGTTGAAGAATACGCAGAGATTGTCTAACGTTGCAATAATTGAAATGTTGATTTTCATTACTCACCACTAACCACTCACTATTCACCAATCACGTTATTGAATGAACCGTCTCTTTTCCCCATGGCGTTCCAAGTACATCGAGTCTTTCTCCGAACCGAAGAAGAATTCGGACGAGTGTATTCTTTGTGAAGCATATCAAGCCAATAACGATGATGAGCGACTGATTGTAACACGCGGTCAGCATTGTTTCGTCATCATGAATCTTTATCCTTACAATAGCGGGCATCTCATGATTGTCCCGTACAAACACACTTCCGATTTCTCTGAATTATCTGATGAAGAATCGTTGGAGATTATGTCATTGCTGAAGAAGATGATGAATGCGCTGAAACAAATCTCCAACCCTGACGGATTCAACATTGGCTCCAATCTCGGAAAAGTTGCCGGAGCGGGAATTGACCAGCACATCCATTTCCACATAGTTCCGCGCTGGAACGGTGACACGAACTTCATGCCCGTCCTGGCAGATACGAAACTAATTTCTGAAGATATGAGGGAGACATTGAGGAAGTTGAGAAATACTTTGTAAGTATAGTGCGGAATGAGGTACTTTACTTTAGGTCACGGAATGGGAGACTGTCCGAGAACTATCTGTCGCTCCACCAAGCGTCCGCGCTTGGTGAAGAATCCTAATAGTTTTGATGGTTCATCGAGGACGCTGAACCGAGCAGTACGTAACTGGAACAGTGTCAAATTCATTGCTCCTCCCTAATAAATAATTCAAACTATTGCTAATACCCTATTCCTCGGGTGTCACGGTCCCACCGTGACACCGACTTTAGGTCACGGAATGGTCCGTGACCTCCGAGAAATATTGTAATCATGTTGCGGAAGGGGGTACTATTGTAAATACCCTATAAATGATGTATGTTATTCCCGTATTTAACATACACAATCATCAATAATTATTTCGGAGATTCTTATGAAGAATTTTCTTTACAACATTGTTCTATTACCTATTTCATTTACAGCTTCACCTGTTCGATGCATTGCATCGAACCAACATCATTCCACTCCAACATTCCTATCAATTATTTAATCATTAAAGAGTAACCAACATGAAAAATAAATTACTAACTCTCTTCATATTATTCATTATTCAATCCACATTATTCCTCGTACTTGCTCTTGCACAGGCGCCTGCAATACAATGGCAAAAATCGCTTGGCGGAACAGATGATGATGCCGTTAATTCAATCCGGCAAACCACCGACTGAGGATATATTTTGGCAGGAAGTGCAAAATCAAATGATGGAGATATTACCGGGCATCTTGGCGCTGCAGGCTCGGGCGATTATTGGATAGTGAAACTTGATAGCGCAGGAACTATTCAATGGCAGAAATCATTGGGTGGCACCGGCGACGATGCCGCTTTTTCAATACAACAAACCACCGAGGGCGGATATATTGTGTCAGGATATACCTTCTCGAATGACGGAGATGTGAGCGGAAATAACGGCGTCCTTGATTGTTGGGTTGTGAAATTATTGAGTGACGGCAATATAGATTGGCAGAATACGCTGGGCGGTTCCGGTATTGATTACGGTGTCTCCATCGCTCAGACGAGTGACGGATATATTGTTGCCTCAACTTCCTACTCGGCTGACGGCGATATTACAGGTCATCATGGAACTACTTCTAATCCCGATATCTGGTTGGTGAAATTAACTAATGACGGTGCGATGCAATGGCAAAAATCGTTAGGCGGAGATGGTCGTGATTTAGTTTCTTCCATCGGTGTGACCTCGGATGGCGGGTTTATCGTTTCAGGAAAGTCAGACTCGACAAGTGGAGATGTAACCGGTAACCATGGTGGCGACGATGCGTGGATAGTAAAATTAGATAGCGCCGGAACAATTGAGTGGCAAAAATCACTCGGAGGAACAAATAGCGATGCCATTCTTTCCGCCAAGCAGACAAGCGATGGCGGATATGTGTTGGCAGGAACTTCATCTTCTAACGACGGGGATGTTTCTGGGCATCATGGAACGAGTTCTACAACGGATTATTGGGTGGTGAAACTGCTTGCAAACGGAAACTTGGATTGGCAAAAATCATTTGGCGGAACAGGAAATGATGGAGGTGCCGGCATCTTGCAAAACAGTGATGGCGGTTATTTCGTCACCGGACATTCATTTTCCAATGATGGTGATGTTACGGGACATCACGGCGCCACATCAACTTCTGATTCTTGGTTACTTAAATTAGATGCTTCCGGAACTCTTCAATGGCAAACATCATTAGGAGGAACAAACAATGAAACGAATTCTGTCTCGGCAAATCAGCAAACAAGCGATGGTGGATACATTATAGCAGGAACTTCATTTTCAAATGACGGAGATGTTACCGGACATCACGGAACTACCTCGAATTCTGACCAATGGGTAGTAAAATTAGCCGGCGGTCCTTTAGGCATTGAAAATACTGATGCTTCTCTCCCCGCGACCTTCGCGTTACATCAAAACTATCCGAACCCGTTCAACCCTTCGACAGTTATTAGTTATCAGTTGCAAGTTAAAAGTGATGTCACGTTGAAGGTTTTCAACATACTCGGCGAAGAAGTCAGCACGCTTGTTGATGGAGTTCAGGATGCAGGATTTAAAACTGTACGTTGGGATGCTTCGAGTGTTACAAGCGGAGTTTACTTTTACAGGTTACAGAGCGGTTCGTTTATCGAAACGAGAAGTCTGATACTGATGCAATAATATCAAAGGAATGTAGAGTTTCCTCGGGTGTCACGGTCCACACCGTGACACCGACGTTAGGTCACGGAATGGTCCGTGACCTCCAAGAAATATCAAAGGGATGTAGAGTAGAGTCCGATTCGTATCGGACGAAAATTTATGACGAATTCTTAAATATTCGTTAAGTCCATTTACGAAATGGAATCTACAGACTACTTTTTAGACTGCCTCAATCTGTCAAGGTTCTCGGACGGTCTCGTTGACCATGACACCCAAGGGAAAAATAATCGAGTTGAACGGTTATTTTGCTTGACAAATTCCAAAAGTTTTTGTATTATGGCTCAACCTTTTTAGCGAACTACAATTATCGGGCTTGCAAGAACACAAATGATTTCGGATTTGCTCAAAAGGTGAAGTAGTTGTACGAATTCACCATCCCTTGGTAGCGAAAGCAGAGCAATGGAGTAATGGATTGATGGAGTTTTGGAGTAGTTGAGATACAATCTAACGGTGAAATACTTCAAAACTCCAATACTCCAGTACTCCAATATTCGGTACTCCGATACTTCTCTGCCAGTTGGGATGAGATATTTTTTAAGAACGAAATTACAAGAAGTTAGGGTCTTCTCGTTATGTGGTTCTCTTCGACAATAAGAGAGTTGCGAAATAATTCGGAGCAAATGGGAAATGCAGTCGTTCCTTTGTTCGCGGTTGCTCGAAACCTTCTAATGGATGTTCCATCGTATTCAAAAGTTAGAACTTTTCAGCAAGGGAATGTTGTGTCCAATCAGGAGCAAAACTATTGCCTGCTCAATACTATTACCTGCCTTCAAATGGCTGATGGAAACAATCAGTC
>JACPVN010000155.1 GCA_016191715.1 Ignavibacteriota bacterium
GTACGCGAGAATATTATTCCGGCTGAGAATCATCGTATCGGCAGGAGTGAGCGTGTGCGCGATGACGATGGGCGAGCCGTCCAACTTTGATAGCAATCGCACTTGCTGGAGATTCCGGATAATGCGGTGTTTCAAATCTTCGACATCGTGCGCGCGTTCGTGCATATATTCCGTGTTTGCCGCGAGCATCATGTCTGCATATTTCTGAAACTCACCGCTCACCACAAACTCGGCATTCTTCATCTCCGAACAAATCCGTTTCTTAATTGCATCAAGCAGATACTCGTCCTGAAGAATCATCACCTGGGCTTCAAAGATTTTCGCTTTCGCATCTCCCAACTTCTGCTCGGCAAAGGCAAGAATCTTGAACAATTCCTTTTCTGATTTGGCAATTGCTTTATCGAGCCGTTCCAGTTCAGGAAATATTTCTTCCTGAGCGAGCGTCCGTTCATCAACCCGCGGCAGTTCCTTCCGGAACAAATACGCGCGACCGATGGCAATACCCGGCGCGGCGGCGATCCCGTTCAGCATAGTCTCGTGTTTTTGTGTCACAGTTTTTTACCCGGTAATGTTACTCAATTATACCATTCGAATCGGCGAGGTGGAGAAACGGCGATTGAGAGAATTCTCCCAATCACCCTCGCACCACAGCGCCCTTGCTCCGTTTCATCAAAAAATCTTCTCTTGAAAATTACAAAACAATCCATAGAATCAGAGTACCCCAAGTTCCTCATCAAATCCCCGTTCAAACAACTCGGTAACGGTGGCAAGAGCTTCTTGTTCGTCGGCGCCGTCGAACTGGAGAAGCAGTTTTGAACCGCACTCCGCCGCGAGCGTCATCACTCCGATAATACTTTTGCCGTTGATATCCATTCCGTCTTTCATAATTGTTAATTCCGATTTGAACCGTGCCGCTGTCTTCACCAGCGTTGCTGCAGGACGCGTATGCAATCCTGCGCGGTTCCTAATTGTCACTTCACGTTCAACCATCCTTTTTATGAATTCCGTTCGAGCAGTTGTTGGGCAAGCATGGAAAGCATCGTCCGTGCTGAAGCCGGTTGCAAACGATTCAACGCCTGCTGTGCATTGTGTGTGAATAATTCTACCTGTTTGCGTGCATGGGGCAACGCGCCGGTTTTCTCATAAATATCAAGAACTGCCGGGATGATTGCTTGCGTCAGTTGTTTTTTCTGAACAACGTTCAGTAAAATCTTTTTATTATTTCCTTTCGCCCGTTCGAGCGCCTTCAACAGTAAATACGTTTTCTTTCCTTCCAGCACATCACCGCCGATTGGCTTGCCGAGTTGCGCTTCTGTTCCGGTTATATCAAGCAGGTCATCCTGAATTTGAAAAGCAAGACCAAGCGACTTGCCGAATGTTCTGAGAGCGTTCACTTCCCGCGTTGTTCCGTTGCCAATGTACCCGCCGATTTCACACGATGCGGAGATCACTCGAGCGGTTTTCTTTTCAATCATCATTAAATATTCATCAAGGGTGACATCGCATCGCGTTTCAAATTCTTTATCAAATCCCTGTCCCTCGCACACCTGAATGAATGCATCGGTAAACACGTTCATCACCTTCCGTATGTTGGTTGATGTTGTTTTCAAGAGAGATTGATATGCATACGCAATCATCTCATCACCCGAAAGAATGGCGACGTTCGTATCCCATTTTGTGTGAACAGTCGCTCTGCCGCGACGGAGTGACGAATTATCCATCACGTCATCATGAACGAGTGTAAAATTGTGAAGCGTTTCCAAAGCAACTGCGGCGGGAACTGCATCGCTTGATTGTCCGCCAACCGCTTCGCACGCAAGAATCACCAGCGCCGCACGCACTCTTTTTCCGCCTGCTTCGAGAACATACCTGATTGGCTGATAGACACTTGCAGGTTCTTCGTTGTTCACCAATTGCCGCAACTGTTTTTCGATGCGGGCTTTGTACTGCGAGTAGCGTGTATGGAATTGTTCTGTTGTCAATGAATGAATGAGTGGATAATAAAATTGAATGAGTGATAATAAGAAAACAGAGGGTGAAAACAAAAGGCGGCTCCATTGAACGGAGATAGAATCTCGTCCCGCATTTCCGTATATTCATCCCGTTATGGAAAAAAATTCTGAAGTACTTTTAACTATCGAAAGTCTCTCCGGCGACGGGAAAACTGTTGCACATCACGAAGGTTTGGTCTTCTTTGTCGAGAATGCAATACCGGGAGATGTTGTGAAAGCAAAAATCTGGAAACTCAAGAAGAATTACGCAGAAGCGCGGGCTATGGAGATTGTTACCCCCTCGCCTCATCGGATTGAAGCGAAATGCAGGCATTTCGGGACGTGCGGCGGTTGCCGCTGGCAATCGCTTGCGTACGAAGCGCAACTCCAATTCAAGCATAAAAATATCGTTGATGTGTTCAAGCGTATCGGCGGATTTGAAAACCTTGATGTCCGTCCGGTGCTTGGCTGTGAACCGCCTTACTATTATCGAAACAAGATGGAGTTCACATTCTCGAACGAGCGATGGCTGACGGACGAAGAGATGCAACAGAAAGATGAGATCAAAAGGGAGGTTGCGCTCGGTTTGCATATTCCGGAACGGTACGACAAAGTGTTGAACGTTGAAGAATGTCATCTGCAATCGGAAACCAGTACAAGAATACTTAATACAGTCCGGGAGATTTGCCGCTTGTGGGAGATGAACGCGTACTCAACAAAAACTCACACAGGATACCTGCGACATCTTGTCATCCGGGAGGCGAAACAGACCGGCGAGCGGATGATTAATCTTGTCA
>JACPVN010000156.1 GCA_016191715.1 Ignavibacteriota bacterium
AATATGACTCTTGTTTCCTTCAAAGAATTGATTACATTCATGCCAACAATGTTCAGTATTCAAATGAAACGATTATACTTTCTCCTCCTTATTCCCATCATTCTCATCAGTCAGGAACAAGTGAGTTTCCGAGACAAAATTAACAATGAGATTCAGAGTTTCAGTGGTCGTGTGGGCATCTCAGCCAAAAGCATCTCTACCGGAGATTCAATAGTCATTGATGGTGATTCACTTTTCCCTACGGCAAGCATAATCAAACTTCCCGTTCTGGTAGAGTTATTCTTTCAATTTTCTGAAGGGAAACTCTCCCCGGACACCCCAATTCCACTGCTTGATTCTGTAAAGAAACCGGGTTCAGGAATTCTCCCATTTCTCCACAGCGGACAAACTTTGAAATTGATTGACATTGCTACTCTGATGATTATCGTGAGCGATAACACCGGAACGAACTATGTGATTGACCAATTCGGAAAGAAGCATGATGAAAAGTTAGATGCTGTGAACAATCGAATGAAATCGCTTGGACTACAGAAAACAAAACTACAAAACAAATTGTACTCGTTCGCAACAAAGATGAAAACTCCGGAAGCAACACGATACGGCATCGGTTACACATCGCCGAATGATATGCTATTACTTTTAGAAAAAATTGTGAACGGTAAAATCGTTGACCGTGCCGCCTCTGACCAAATCATTTCCATCATGCGCGGACAACAATACATTGATATGGCTCCACGTTATCTTCCGTTCATTGAAGACTCAACTCTATGGATTGCAAATAAAACAGGTTCCCTCGATGAAGTGAAAAACGATGTCGGCATCGTTTCGTCATCAAAAGGAACCTACGTCTATGCAATCTTCTGTGAAAATTCTCCCGAACTTGGTGAACAGATTGATAACAAGGCAACACTTACTGTTGCAAAAATCTCAAGAATGTTGTTTGATTATTTCTTAAAATAAATGGTCGAGTCAGCGACTCGACCTACAAAAATTTTAATTATTTTTTGCTCCCTGTTCAATCCAAGTTCTGAGCATCTTCAGTGTATCAGCAGGGAATGCAGTTTTACGTTTCATCGGCATCGGGTCACCGAAGGGTGGTTTTAAATTTATCTTTTTTATGAGATTACTTGAATCCGGTTTCCCCGCAATAAGCGCCTTTCCGTGCTTACCGCCACTCATGAGTCCGTCGTATGTATCGAGATAGAGTTCACTCGGGTTCATCATATCTTCGGTATGACATGGTAAACAATATTTTTTCATCAAGGGAACGATATCTTTCTTGTATGAAACCTGCGCGGTTTTCCCTTTGCCGGTATCAACCGGTTTCTTCTCTTGCTTTGTTTGAGGAACAAACGCCATTAAGAAAATGAATGATAAATGAACAATTGATGTGATGATAAATTTTTTCATTGATATTTCTTTCTAATTAGAACCATAAATGTAATTGAACTAACGCCTGATTATTATCTACACTTGGCGTTTCCATAACTACACGATACTGCGGACGAAGCTCAACAAAACTGAACGGATAATATTCCAACCCGAATGTGAGACGCTTGAGTGTGTTCGTTGCAGAAGATACATCGTCATCACCAATACCGTTCAACGGGTCAAACATATCAAATTTTCCGGTGAACCATAATCCTTGCATCGCACGATAATCAACCTCTGCATACGCCGCCATCATATTCTTCGATTCATCAATTGGATTCGGTGATGTAGGATTAAGTAACTTATTGTTCGTCCAATCCATTTCTCCTGAAATTATCAAATCACCAAAAGCAAGTCCGGCATGAACTCCACCCATCTTGTAGCTTCTGAATCCGTAACCGGATGCGCCGATACGAAAATTCAATTCGTCTGCTTTGCCCATGTATTCGATTTTCATTGTGTATGCTTTATCTTTTGAGAAGTCAATCTTCCATTCATTGCCTGTACCATTATAGACTCCTGCTGTCAGAAAAACATCTCCGAAATAACTTCCCAATTCAAGTCCAATGTCTTTATAATTTGGAGTAAAGAATAACGCACCGCCTCGTGTAAAACCTGTGTGATCATCAAGTCGCCAGCCATAATCAGGAAGGAAGGCACCGAATTTAATATACCCATTGTTGGGAAGTACTTTCATCAGTCCGTATGCTTCAAGTCCAACTTTTGAACCGTAACTACCGCTGTTGATGATGTCGTCCTTAAAATAAAAGAGGATTTTTTTCGCAAGTTGAACGGAACCATACAATGTCGTTGTCATCGCATGAAATCCCGTTGTCTTGGATGATTGGTCATAAAAAAATTGAGTGCGGAAATCTCCACCGATAGTAATGTTATCAGTAAGCTTTGGATTGAAAGTGAACTCATCGTCTTTGTGCGCGGCGATAGGAAGCGCATCAACACTGAAGGAGGAACCATACTCAGTTCGCATTTGTCCGCCGGTAGGATTGGTATGACACGCGCCGCATTTCGCTCCGGTCATGAGAGCAAAACGTGGAATCGCCAAAGTGGAACCAACGAGAGTGAATAAGAGAATTGCTGTACCAAGAAATCGTTTCATAGTTTGATTATTGTAATGAACAACACTTTTTGATTATGTCAAAAAAGGCGGGAGAAATTTACACAATCATTATTTGATATACAAGCCAACCTTTTTTCGAACTCCGACATCTGTGACTGATTTGCATGAATGACTCTGAAGCAAAGAGAATTTGTAACAAATAGTAAATGACAAAGTTCTCTCATTACATCATTTCAACAACGTCATTTGTTTCGTTTCTGTAAATTGCGGCGTTGTAAGACGATAGTAATACGCCCCGGACGGCAAACCGGAAGCATTGAAATACACTTCCTGATTCCCTGCTGAAAGCATTTCTTTATCAAGGATAGTAAGTACTTCCTCACCGAGTGAATTATAAATTTTCAATGACACTTCAGAAATAGTGAGCAAAGTAAACAGGATTTTTGTTATAGGATTAAACGGATTGGGATAATTTTGTTTAAGTTGAAATCCTGCAGTTTGCTCTTCGTTGTTCGAAATTCCGAGCGGGTTAATATGCGTGAAATGAAACGTGTCAGTACTCGATACTTCCGTGAATTCGTCCCGGACAATCACGAACCAATCGAATGGCTGTCCATCATATAACTTCGGGAACGAGATGAATGTAAACGATGTGTCTTTTGTTGTAATTACTGTATCAACTGCATCCGATGAAACATATAAATCATAAAGATGCGGGTCGTGGGTTTGCGAAGCGGCGGATCTCCACCAGAAAATTAACGGCGCAGTTACAGAATTATTTTCCGGCATGAGTAATTGTACTCGTTCTCTTGGCTTCAAACTATCAAACGAAAAAAGATAGAGTCCCGTCTGCATATCAGAGCCTATCCATCTGCCGGAGGGAAAGTAGGGATACACTCCCCAACTCCCCGCGTATCCTCCACTTGCACCGGGATATGAATCAAACCATGCGGCAGTGAATGGCGTTGTGGGATCTTGAATATCCACTACACCCATTCCGCCTGTGTAGTGAGCAACGTACACATAGTTTCCCCTACCATGAACATTGTGAACAATACTCGTCGGGTCGCCATGCCAACTTGTTACATACTGATATTCCGGAAAGTTATTGATGTCCCAAACCTTCATGTTATGTTGTGTTGTTCCTATTTCATCAGCAGTGAACACATAGTTGCCATTGAGCGAAACCCAGGAATTGTGTGTACCACTTCCATCATACGAGATTTTTCCTATTCCTGACGGAGAAATTTTATCAGCGAGATCAATGATATACAAACCACCTAATCTTCCGGTTGAGATTGAAGAAGCGTACATGGTATCGTTCCGAACGTACGTATCATGGAAATAGTTATCAGAGAACGCAGAAAGAAACTCAGGATTAGTCGGGTCGTTGCGTAGCGAAAAAATTACCGTGCCGCCTGCCGGCTTCCAACCCCTGCAACCATTCAGATACAGATAGCCATCGGATATTGTCACCGTATGAGCGTACGTTGTGTGTTTTGTTGTCGGGTTTGCTGAATCGCGATAGATGAAATTCTTCACAAGAATTGCAGTATCGGGTAAACGGGAAAGGTCAACGATTTGAGTTCCTTCTCCTCCTTCTGTTATGATGTAAGCGTAGTGCTTGTACGTTTTCATTTCCCGCAGACAATAACTTGCAAACGCTCCGGGAATAAATTGAATCTCCTTCAACGAATCGGAATTCAAATCAATGATGGATGTACCGTTACATGTGCCGAGGAGTGCATATTCACGTCCATCGGGAGAAACCCAACCCCAGCAACTTGAGAAATAGGTCGTTCCTCCGCTTACTCCGTGCGGATTATTCAGGTTGCCTAACAATTGAAGTCGCTGTTCCTGAGCGTGTGAACTATTCAGGAACAACAAAACCGTGTAAAACAAAAAAGAGCAATAGTATGATTTCATGAAAACATTGTACAATCCTTACCGGATATACAACATTTTCTTCACTTCAACAAAACTTTGTTCTAAGCCCGACATATCGGGAGAAGAAACATTCGCGGACAATTTGTAATAATAAATCCCGCTTGCAACATCTTTGGCATTCCACGTTCTCTGGTATTTTCCCGGTTGGAGTATTTCATTCACCAACTGAGCAACTTCCTGACCGAGAATGTTATATATTTTCAACGCAACATGGCTTGTAACGGGTAACTGATAACGGATAACCGTTAAAGGATTGAACGGATTCGGATAGTTCTGCATCAACTCAAAATGTTCAGGTCTGTTGTTTGATGAGGATAGATTTCCAACACCAACCACTCCTTCACTTGTTGAAAGTACCAATCCGTTTGTTCCGACAATCACAATGCTTTGTTGGTCACTGAATGTTACTGCCCGTAATTCTTGAAGTGTTCCGATGCTCAAGTTCGACCAGGTTTCTCCTTTATCTGTTGTTCTTAAAATTGTGCCATAACTTCCTGTTAATATACCGGTGGAACCAGTTGAAGTAATTGAATGTAGATTTTCATACGCACGTCTGTCTATCTTCAGCCACGATTCGCCACTGTCTGTGGTTCGAAGAATTACGCCATTGTTGCCAACAGCAATCCCTACAACTTCATCGAAGAATCTCACGTCATTCAATGTAGATGGAGTTGGAGTTGAGATTATTCTCCAATTCAAACCGCCGTCAGAAGATTTTACGATTGTACCGTTGCTTCCGACACAAACAACAACGGATTGAGTAACATACGTAACACCCCGTAACTCATTCACTGTTTCTCCAGTACGCCGATTCCACGTCTCTCCTCCATCATTCGTTTGCAAGATCAGTCCTTGTTCACCCACAACAACGCATTTGTTTTCATCAAACAATGATACGTCATTTAACATCTTTGTCGTGTTCGAATTTTGCAGTATCCAATTTGTTCCACTATTTGTCGTTTTCACAATCGTCCCAATATCACCCACAACCGTTCCGATATTTGGATTGATGAAAGAAACAGAGTGGAAATGTTTTCCTGAACTTTCAAAGATTGTTCCATGTAACTGCTTGTCCCACGTTGTTCCGCCATCGGTAGTTCTGAAAATTGTACCACTATCACCGACAATGGAACCGACTTGCGAATTAGTAAAAGCAACATCTCTGAAATTTCGTCTGATGATAAACTTTGTATCATCCGTCCACGTTGCTCCTGTATCCGTTGAAGAAAGTGAGACCCCATGTGCGTTGTAAGAAAGTCCCGGTGAAGAACCAACCACAGAAACAAAATTACCAATCATTGAAATTCCATATAAGGAATATGGAAAAGTAGTTACAATGCTCCATGAATTTCCTCCGTTAGATGTTCGTAATATCCTTCCGGAGACGCCTACTATAAAACCATTATTTGCATCACGGAATTTCATATCATAAAAAGCATCTCCCACATTGTTTGGAATAAGAGTCCATGTCATTCCTCCATTAGATGTTTTCTTAATAACTCCATTTCCTCCTGTAATAATTCCACTAAGAGAATCGAAAAATATTACCTTCATGAAATATTGACCTAAACTACGATGCACCTCCGACCAAGTTACTCCTCCATTTGTTGTCTTTAGTATTTTTCCTTCAAAACAGATAATGTATCCATTCTGTTCATCCGGGAACGAAACATCCGTGCTAAGATAATTTTTTTTTTAA
>JACPVN010000157.1 GCA_016191715.1 Ignavibacteriota bacterium
GATGTTGGTTGATACTGTCGCGGTTGACACAGGTTGGAACATTATTGGTTCAATATCGAATGCGATTTCAGTCAATGCTATCACTTCCATTCCTTCGGGAATTGTCCTCACAAGTTACTATGGTTATGGAGTCGGGTACACTCCCTCGGACACGGTAGAACCGGGGAAAGGATATTGGGTAAAAGTCTCGAAGAAAGGTAAGTTGATTCTGAATTCAAAACAGGTAATCGTTTCCAAGAGCAATACTATTTCTCTTGCCCAACAATTCGAGAGTAAGAACCGATTGATGATTCAAGATGGAAATGGGAAAACACAAATATTGTATTTCGGAACGAACGAAAGAGACTCTGTACCATCGTTATCGTACGAACTCCCGCCGCTCCCACCGAGTGGCATTTTCGATGCCCGTTTCTCATCGGGCAATATGTTTGAAGGCATCAATGAAGGTGAGAAGAAAGAAGTAATGCTTTCTCTTTCCTCTGCAAAGTACCCGCTTACGATAAGTTGGGAACTCAAATCAAATGCAATGAGCGCAATACTAAAATCAGGAGAGAAGGAGATTCGTTTGGTCAAAGATGGAACGACAACAATCGCCGCAGAACAGACTCCCATAAAATTGTTGCTCGAAGGAACGCCGAACGTACCGAAGGAGTTTGCTCTCGAACAAAATTATCCGAATCCTTTCAATCCTGTAACTGTCATTCGTTATCAGTTACCCGTTGACGCAACTGTAACACTGAAGGTATTCAACGTGCTTGGACAAGAAGTAAAAACATTGGTTGATGAAACTCAGGATGCAGGATATATGTCGGTAGAATGGAATGCCGGAAATTTTGCAAGTGGCGTTTACTTCTATCGCTTGGAAGCCGTAAGCGCAAGTGACCCGAATCGTTCGTTCGCGGATGTGAAGAAACTCCTTCTTCTTAGGTGATTGGTGAATGGTGAGTAGTGAGTGGTGGAGTAAGGGTCAACACTCCACTACTCCATTATTCCGTTACTTTCAGCCAACCTATGGTTCGTACCTATGGTATCGTAGAACGGTAGAACGTTTGATTTGTCTCCGGTGGATGGTACATTCTCTGAACGATAAAAAAAACCAACCAACAAACTAAAAGGAGATACTCAATCTTTGATTGAGAGTGGTTGAGATATGAAATATATGCCACTCACCTCTCTTTTTGTGAATCGTGAGCAACACTTATTTGTTATCGAGAAATGACTCTATCGTCACTCAAAGGTAGCGCTGTCAACCATGAGCAGTCAATACTTTCTTGACAACTTCAAACACATCGTTCACATGTAACAACTTCATACATTCCATGTATTCCTTGCCGGTGCGGTTGCAAACATCGAGATGGCAGGGATGACACGGTACATCTTTTCGGAGAGCGAGGTGCGGCGGGAAGTAAGGAAACCAGATATTCTCTTCTCCCGGTCCGAAGATACCGATGGTGGTTGTTCCGGTTGCGACGGAGATGTGCATCGTTCCGTTATCGTTGGTGATGTAAAGTGAAAGTTGGGAAAGCACAGCCGCAAGTTGCCGGAGTTGCATGACGGGAAGAATGGAAACCTTCGCGAGTGAGAGTTTTGCAATTTCATCCACCAACTGTTTGTCCTTCGGTCCTTGAAAGAGGACGACGTGTGCGTTCAGCCGTTTTGCGAGAAGAAACGCCAACCCCGCAAAGTTTTCTTTCAGCCAGATTTTTGAGGGCCATGTCGCGCCGGGATTGATGCCAATGAGCGGACGGTTGCTTTGTTGAGAATACGTTTCATCCGATTCTAACTGCCACGTGAGAAAACGTTTCGCCTCTCTTTTTTCGATGTCGGTGAGGAAAATTTCAGTTTGAAGATGAGTCGGCTCGACATCGAGCGGTTGTACGTATTGGTAATGAAATCCGATTGCTGATTTCGGTTTCCCGTCATCCTTTATTTGATGCGTGTAAAGATTTCCCCGTCCCTGAACTTTTTTCCCGATTCGAACAGGCGCGCCGCTTGCATACATCAGCAATGCAGAACGAGGATTGGAGAACAAATCAACAGCTACATCGAACTTTCGCTTGCGGAGAAGGAAGCCGACACGCGCCGATTCGAAAATGGACGGGCGTGTGAAATCGTACGGAATGATTTCGTTCAGATGCGGATTTTCTTCGAGCAGGGAGACAGCATTCTTCTCTCCGAGATACGCGATGAACGCCTCAGGATACTTCTCCCGCACGGCACGAATAATCGGCGTGGTAAGCACAACATCACCGATGAATTTCATTCGGGAGAGGAGGATGCGATGAACCTGTTTCATGGCGGAAGAATAGTGTTCGTTGAATGAACCTCTTCGCGATGCTGTAATTTTTCAGCGAACGTCTTCCGGAATTTTTCCACTTTCGGTCTCACAACAAACAGACAATACGGCGCCATCCCGTTTTCGTTGAAATAGTTTTGATGGTACTCTTCTGCTTTGTAGAAAATGGTCAAAGGTTCAAATGTTGTTACAATTGGTTTTCCGAATACGCCCGATGCATCGAGTTGTTTTTTGTATTCCTCTGCGATGTATTTCTGTTCTTCGGTATGATAGAAAATGACGGAACGATATTGTGTCCCGACATCATTTCCCTGACGGTTGAGTGTCGTCGGGTCGTGCGTTTGCCAAAAAACTTCGAGCAGTTCCTGAAAGGAAATATGTTCCGGGTCAAATGTAATCTGACACACCTCAGCGTGTCCAGTTGTTCCTGAACAGATTTCCTTGTACGAAGGATTCGTGACGTGACCGCCTGCGTATCCGGACACGACTGACTCAATTCCCTGTAATTGTTGGAAGACTGCTTCGACACACCAGAAACATCCGGCACCAAATGTTGCTGTTTGACTATGAGTCATGCAGAATATTTTCAACAAATGAATTTATTGTTTGAGTGTAAACCGTGCAACAGATTCTACATGGTCGGTATGCGGAAACATATCCACCGGCTGAATACTATCAAGTGAGTAGCCGCCGTCAGCAAGCAATTTCGCGTCGCGTGCTTGTGTTGACGGCTTGC
>JACPVN010000158.1 GCA_016191715.1 Ignavibacteriota bacterium
ATGAGATTGCGAAGAAAGTGTTTCCCAAAGTTGATGCGGTCGGAAAATCCGTTCGTGTTGATGGACAAAACTATCAGGTGATTGGCGTCTTTCAGCCGAAGGGACAGGCATTCGGCGGCGGCGGAAATATTATTGTCATTCCGATAACGACATTTTTTTCCGAGTATGGAAAAGAACGTTCGGTGAACATCATGGTGCAATCAACGAGCAAAGAGACGTACGATGATTGCATCGAACAGGTTCGGGGAATTCTCCGTGCGTCGCGTGGTGTGCCACCCGGCGCTGAAGATGATTTTGATATTTGGTCGAACGATTCACAAATCCGCGAGTTCAACAACGTAACGAAATATGTTCGCATGGGAATACTTATCATCAGCGCGATTGCCTTGCTTGCCGCCGGCGTCGGTGTGATGAATATTATGCTCGTCTCGGTAACAGAACGGACGCGGGAAATCGGAATTCGAAAAGCAATTGGGGCACGAAAGAGTAACATCCTCACGCAGTTTATTCTGGAAGCAATTGTGTTGAGCGAACTTGGAGGACTGCTGGGAATTATTCTTGGAATAGTCGGCGGAAATGTTGCGGCGATTATGATGGAAGTTCCTCCCGTCATTCCGTGGGATTGGGCGGCGATTGGATTTGGCATTTGCTCACTCATAGGAATTGTGTTCGGCGTGTATCCCGCGTGGAAGGCATCCAACCTTGACCCGATTGAATCACTCCGTTATGAATAACGGAATTAAAAGTTATCAGTTAAAAGTTAAAAGTGTCAACCATTATTTCAGTTCTTATTGCTATAATAATTTTTCATTTTTAACTTTTAATTTTTAACACAAGTATGCATCATTCCATAGAAACCGTTCTTCTCAGCATCAAAGAAAGTCTCGTCATGGCGTTAGTCGCCATCAAAACGAACAAACTCCGTTCGTTTCTCACGTTGCTGGGGATTGCGGTCGGAGTGTTCTCCATTATTGGAGTCATGACTGCGATGGGTGTGCTGGTGAATTCAATAGAAAACGGGATGACGCAACTTGGCGCGCACACATTTCAGGTTCAGAAATATCCGGCATTCGGGCATGGAGGATCGCGTGAACGGGCAAAGTATCGAAACCGAAATAACATTACCTATGAAGAGGGATTGCGCGTGAAGGAAAACGCGTCATTGGCAAATATTGTCGGACTGGAGGTGTGGAGAGGTGGTAGGATCGTAAAGAGTTCGTTCGGAACGAAGACAAACCCGAATGTCGGAATCGCCGGTGAAGACCTTGACGGTTTGACAACGAATAACTGGAGTATCGCTGAAGGACGGATGTTTACGAAGGAAGAATTTTCATCAGGGAAGCGTGTGGCAATTCTCGGAATGCAGGTGGTGAGAAAATTGTTCGAGCATACTCAGCCCATAGGACAAACGATTCAGGTAGATGGAGAACAATACGAGGTTATCGGTTTGATGGAAGAAAAAGGAGGAATGTTAGGGGGAAATCAGGATAATTTTTTTGTTGTTCCTCTCACTGCGGTTTTTCAAAAGTACGGGAAAGACAGAAATGTGAACATCATGGTGCAATCAACAAGTCAGGAAACGTTTGATGATTGTGTCGAGCAGGTACGGGGCATCCTACGTGCCGCACGGAAAGTAGAGCCTGCGGAAGCGGATGATTTCGAAATCTTCTCGAACGATTCAATGATTGCGCAGTTTAATGATCTGACAAAATATGTCCGTCTCGGAATATTACTTGTCAGTGCGATCGCGCTTCTTGCGGCAGGTGTGGGAATCATGAACATTATGCTCGTCTCTGTTACGGAGCGTACGAGGGAAATCGGAATCAGGAAAGCGATTGGCGCACGAAAGAGCAATATCCTCACGCAGTTCATTCTCGAAGCAGTAGTGCTGAGTGAACTTGGCGGCATCATAGGTATTGTATTTGGCGTGTCGCTCGGAAATGTCCTGGCGATTCAGTTGGAAGTTCCGCCAGTCATTCCGTGGAACTGGGTAGCGATTGGTTTCGGCGCCTGTTCTATTATCGGTGTTACGTTTGGCGTGTATCCCGCGTGGAAAGCATCAAACCTTGACCCTATTGAGTCGCTTCGGTATGAATGATTCAGGATTGACGATTTATGATTGAGTCATTGATTCACAGTTCAAATTCGTTATTGATTGATTTTCATATTGTGTAGGACCGGAGGACTGAGTGCTATAGTAAGTGTAGATACGTTTAAAGGTGGACTCCACTTGTGGCAAAGCCATCCCTTGGAACAAGGGGAGTCCACCTGATGTGAATGAAAAATCAATACTCCACTTCCACCCCCAGCACCGGGAAGAACGAGAATTGATAGACTGTTTCAATCGTCCCGTCGCTGCGGTGGTTTTCGAAGAAGACGTTCTTTGTGTTGAAGACATTCATCAGCGCGAAGTAAACGTTGATGTTGTAGCCCTTCATGTAAAAGCGACTGAGCCACTGCAAATCCAAGCGACTGTAATTCGGATAGCGTTCTGAGTTGATATTGTTGGTGGAAATCCATGAGCCCTTCGACCAATGCACGCCGCCTTCTCGGTCTTGTTTCCACGTGACAAATTCCTGTGGCGTGTAGACCCGCCCTGTTTGGTAACGATACTTGAAACTGATTTCCATTTCGTTCGAGAGGGGAAGAATGTACGACGGATATTTCAAATAAAACGGAGCGTCATCCAACCAATCACGCACACCTTTCACGACCTTGCCTCCAATCGCTGTGAGGATAACCGGATAGTCGTAATCGGAGTTGTACCAATCAACGAGAGCGGGGATGCGCGGGTCTTTTTCGTTTGTTTTTGAGAGTGAAACGCAGAGCGTTCCGAAGAAATCTTCTACCTGTTTTTGTTCGAGATACAACTCCAAGCCATACGCCCGCCGCTCGCCGATTGTTCGTCGTTCATCCGACCAGTACAATTGATTAGCTGAGTAAATAAAATCATCCTCAACCGCGATTTGGTTGTACGTTTTGTAATACGATTCGAAACTCATCTTCAAACCATGTTCAAAAATATGTTCGTAGCCGAGAACGTAGTGAAACGCCTTCATCGGTTCAAGATTTCTGTTGTAACCGATATTTCTTCGGTCGCCGTAGAACGGCAACGGATGCGTTTGAGAATATTCACCAACGGCTAGAGTGAGTGTGCCTGTGCCGGGAACAACCTGATACGAAAGACTTGCTCGCGGAGATAATCTTCCTTTTCCTGAATAGGTGAGATGGTCGTAGCGTAAACCGAGTGTGAGTGCGAGACGTTGCGTAAACAAATATTTATCGCTTACAAAAAGATAATACTTGCTCGCATTACCAAACGGCAACTCCTGCGTAATGAATCCTTCGGGGATGACAAATGGTCCGGTTTCATACGTTCCGTTTCTGTCGAAATCAAACCGTGAAGTATCGGCGCCGAGATACACGTTATCATACCATCGCTGGATGGTAAGCC
>JACPVN010000159.1 GCA_016191715.1 Ignavibacteriota bacterium
ATTCAGACTATAAACCATATCTTGCTCTTTATGGTGGCGCAGAAATCCCAGTTGGAAGTCACAGCAAAAATAGTGCTGTAAAATTCTGGAATATTGGCGCTCAAGGTGGAATAGCCTTCTAAGTATTTAAGATTATTTTATTGAGATATTGTGTCGTGGCTTGTTCACCTGCAATAATGAGTGAGTCTATTCCGCTAAAATCATCAACCAACCTCTCGCCTGTTTCCGGAACGATGACGACATCAGCACATTGAAGTTGCCTTTCGTTCGGCTGTTGCATAATGATGGTCATGATTTGGTCGGCGACTTCCCACGGCGCAGTCATTTGGTCGGCGCGGCGCAATCCGCTTGTCGAATTCACGGCGATGATAATATCGCATCCGGTAGAAACAGCAACATCAACAGGAATGTTGGAGATGAGTCCGCCATCAACAAGCGCCATCGAATCGCGTTCGAGCGGGGTATAAAGCAATGGAACGGTAATACTCGAACGCATCGCTTCTGCAAGTGAACCGCGGTCAATGATAGTACGCTTTCCTTTAATGAGGTCAACGGCAACAGCGCGGAAGGGAATTTTCAAATCATCGAATGTGCTATCGGGGTGGTACAACGACTGGAGTGTCAGGTTCATAAAATAGTTGATAAGCCGTTGCCCGCTTGAAACAGAAGATGGAATTATCGGTTGAAGACCGTCGAATCGAATCGTTAAGAATCCAATGTCGTCCGCCCGTTTTTGTCCGATGAACAATTCTGTCCGTTTTGTTCCTTCAGTGAAAGAAAGAACCTCGTCCCAATTTGTGTAAGTCGCGATACTTTCAAGTTCCGCTGTCGAATATCCTGAAGCATATAAACCACCGATAACACTCCCCATGCTGTTGCCAACGATAAAGTCAATCGGGATATTGTGTTTCTCCAACGCTCGCAATACACCGATTTGCGCCAAGCCGCGCGCACCGCCGCCGCTCAACACCAAACCTACTTTCGGATGTTTTGACTGTGTAGTTCGTTTTAGTTTCAAGCCATCGAACTTGTAATTCGATTTTGGCACCCGAATCGTCGTTTGCGATTGTACGTTGACCGAAAGTATGATGAGAACCAACAATCCTGTGATAATCCGGTATGTTTTCGAGGATGATATACTTTGTTGTTTAATCATTTCCGGCAAAAAGTAGAGATTTTCTTGGTTAAAAGCAATTGATTTTTCTTCACGAGATATTTGTCCTGAGTCAGAAAAGTTGTTAGCTTTGCATCAAATTTAACTCTGGTTTTCTCTGAATACTTCTGAATATGATTATGAATCGTATCTCCTTTCTTTTTGCACTTTACATTTTTAATTTTGCATTGTTTGCTCAATCAAACGTTGATAACCTCGTCCGCTCCCTCGATTCGCTCGGCTCGTTCAAACTTAATTACTGGAAAGTTTCTCCCGATTTAAAACTTCTTAAAGATCTGAACAGCAATCCAACCAAACCCGGATTCGATGATTCAAAGTGGCAAACGCTCACACTGAATGAACGAATTTATCCCGACTCCTGTTGGCTTAGAAAAGAAATCATATTGCCTGATAATTTTCTCGGACAACATGTGCAAGGCGTTGTGAAATTTCTTATTTCGGTTGATGACTACGGATACTTCTTCGTCAATGGAGAAAGCAAAGGAATGTTTCCGTGGGACGGAGAATTTACTATCACGGAGGATGCAAAACCCGGACAGAAGTTTTTGCTCGCAATCAAAGCAATCAATACCGGCGGACCGCTTCGACTTATTCGTGCAGAACTTTCAGTTGAACATTCCAAAAAACTTCAGCAGACAATTGAAGATTTTTCTCTCAGTCTTCGTGTCGGTCAAAAGTTGCTTAGTTCTGAGACATTTATTTCAAGTTCCCGGAAAAAGATAGAATCGAAGATTGACAAATCCACTACTCCGAACAACGAACGGACACAACTGAACGAAGTTTTGCAAAACTCTTGTTCCACTGTAGATATTGACGCGCTCGCAAAAGGAAACATGGAACAGTTCTCTGCTTCATTAGAAAAAACACGGCAACAATTGAAAGTTGTTTCGGAGTTTGCAAAACGATTTACGTTGTACTTCACATCGAACGCACACATTGATGCGGCATGGCTCTGGCGTGATTTGGAAACGAAAGAAGTTTGCAAAAACACATTCTCATCTGTTTTCAATATGATGAATACTCGACCTGATTTTACTTACACACAAAGTTCTGCCGCGTATTATGATTGGATGGAAAAGTTGTATCCTGATGTGTTCAACAATATTAAGAAACGAGTGAATGACGGACGCTGGGAAATTGTAGGAGGAATGTGGGTTGAGCCGGACTGCAATTTACCGAGCGGTGAATCGTGGGCGCGACAATTGCTGTATGCTCAAAGATATTTCAAGCAAAAATTTGGCGTCGTCGCGAAGATTGGATGGAATCCCGATTCATTTGGCTACACGTGGAACATGCCGCAGTTCTACCTTAACGCAGGATTAGATGCATTCATAACGCAGAAAATCGGATGGAACGAAACGACGGTGTTTCCGCATCGCGTGTTTTGGTGGGAAGCGTCCGACGGTTCTCGTTTGCTTACCTACTTTCCGTTCGACTATGTGAACGCTGTTGATAATCCGTTTCAACTTGTTGATTGGCTGAAACAATTCGAATCAAATTCCGGCTTTGCAAAAATGATGGTACTATTCGGAGTCGGCGACCATGGCGGCGGACCTTCGCTCGATATGCTCGAACGAATTGACCGTTTGAGAAATCTCGACAACTATCCTTCCATTGAATACGGAACTGCGAACGCATACATCGGTTGGCTTCGCACGCAAAACCTGACAACAATTCCCGTGTGGAATGATGAATTGTATCTTGAGTATCATCAAGGAACATATACAACTCAAGCAAAGATAAAAGAATGGAATCGTAAGAGCGAAGTGTTGTTGACGAACGCGGAAAAGTTTTCGACACTCTCGACAATGTTTGGCGGAATGTACAACAACGCAGATATGGAAGATGCATGGAGAAATGTTCTCTTCAATCAGTTTCACGATATTCTTCCGGGCTCAAGTATTCGAGAAGTTTACATTGATGCAACTGAGAAATATAAAGTATCGGAAACTATTGGTACGCAT
The DNA here is from genome assembly GCA_016191715.1 of Ignavibacteriota bacterium. Classification (GTDB taxonomy): domain Bacteria; phylum Bacteroidota; class Ignavibacteria; order UBA10030; family SZUA-254; genus FW602-bin19. The sequence continues at coordinate 3,139 of JACPVN010000159.1, forward strand.
GAATTGAAGAATGCTCTCAATGTTCTTGCTTCTAACATCAATACAACAAAAATAAAAAATGGAACTCCGCTCATTGTTTTCAATCCGTTATCGTGGGAACGAACGGATATTGTCACTGTCGCACTTCCGGAAGATGACAATAATGATTATGCTATCTTCGACTTGTCGGGAAAGGAACTTCCTTCTCAAATACTTCAAAAAGACAGATACCACAGAGAAATAATTTTCCGAGTGGAACGAATTCCATCAATGGGTTATTCAACATTTGTCATACAGAAACAAACCACTTCTCACGACCCGAACATCACGTTTATTAATTCGTTTGAAAATGATTTCTTCCAAGTTGCCATAGACCCTTCATCGGGCTGGGTAAGAAGTATTGTTGATAAAAGAAACGGGAAAGAACTGCTTAGTTCCGATGGGAACAAGTTGCAGATTCTCGAAGATAAGCCAAACGCATGGGATGCATGGAATGTTGGATTGACCGGTATCGAATTTCCATCGAAGTTGAGAAAGATTGAACTCATCGAACAAGGACCGGTTCGGAGTGTGGTGAGAATTACGCGGGATTATCTCAAACCCGGAACGAAGAAAGATTTCCCGACAGAAGATTTTCCCTCTACATTTTTCACACAAGACATTATTTTATATGATGGAATTGACCGGATTGATTTCAAGACGGATGTTGATTGGTGGGAAACGAAAACGATGCTCAAGGTTGCATTCCCTCTCACCGTTCAAGATACAGTTGCTACCTACGAAATACCATACGGAACGATTACACGCACAACTCAATGGAGAAATAATTGGGACAGCGCAAAAGTAGAAGTTCCTGCTTCCCGTTGGGCTGATCTTTCGGACAATTCGTATGGCATTAGTTTGTTGAACAAATCGAAATACGGATACGATGTGAAACGAAATACGATACGTCTTTCTCTTCTTCGCTCACCGGAGTGGCCCGACCCGACCGCAGACCGAGGCAAACACTCGAACGAATATTCTCTCTTCCCTCACTCAGGAAAAGTCCTGCAAAGCCAAACCGTTCAGCGCGGATATGAATATAATTATCCACTTCTCGCAGTGATGACAACTCAGCACAAAGGAAAAATGCCAACAGCTCATTCGTTCGTGCAGATTGAACCTGCAAGTCTTGTTCTCACTTCAATCAAGAAGGCGGAAGATTCCGATGCGTGGGTGATTCAATGGTATGATGCAAAAGGAGAAGGAAGCGAAGCAGAACTCACACTTCCTTCGCAACCGAAAAACGTTTTGAAAACTAATTTTATGGAAGAAGATGGGATTGAAATTCCCTTTGTGAAGAATATGGTGAAGATGAGAACGGAGAAGAATTCGATAACGACGATTAAGGTTTTCTTCTGAGACAACGATGTGCGACTCACTTTCTTTGAGAGAGAAGTGAGTCGCACATCTATCTTCGATAGAAAACCTTACCGACACGTTGTATGTGGTCAATCAAATCCGCGTCATCAATCGAACGGTAAACGGAAATATCAACTCTATAGGGAATTGAAGACTCGCTCAATCTTCTGCTGATGTCGTTCACAACGTGGAGGTTCAAATTATTCCCCTTCAAAGTAAAATCTATATCTGAACCCTCCCTATAATTTCCTTTCGCTCGGGAGCCATAGATGATGACTTCTTCAATTTGCGGAAACATCTCAAACACGGAAATGATTTGTGCCATAACTCTCTCGGTCAATCCGAACTGAGAATTTGGCGATTGAATTATTTCTTCGCGCTGTTGCGTATGTTCTCCATCGTCTGTTGAAGTTCAACAAACAAATGATAGTAGGTACGAAGAATTGCCTCTGCAATTTCATCGGCTGTTTCTTCGTTATACGTGTGCGCCGATTTGATTCTGCTTTCAACCATATCCAACCATGCATCACCGTTTGAAATCAATTTCCGACTGAACGCAAGACGGAATGCATCTCTGCTCCCCTGAATTCCCTCGCTCCCTTGAAATTCATAATAATCTTTGATGACATTCCATGAAAGTTCAAACGTATATTCAAACGCTTTAATCAATCCCTGCTTTTCAAGTTC
>JACPVN010000160.1 GCA_016191715.1 Ignavibacteriota bacterium
ATCCTTCTTGATTTGCTTTCACCCAATACCCCTCGCCTCCAATGAGAGTATCCTTTTGCGTATAACCGGAGGAGTAACCATAATAATTTGAGATAATAATTCCCGGCGGCTCACTTGTGAATTCGCTGAGCGCTCGTGTTGTTCTTGCGCCAACCATGTTCCAACCGCTACGAACGTTCATCGTGTCCTGTGCATGGAGCAATGGTACGGAGATGATGAATAAAACAAAAAATGTAAATAATTTCATCTGATTTACCTTTCTGTAAAATGAATCTGTTGAATTTGTTGTTAAAAAGATTTCCAAAAGAACCGTACACAATGCAGGTAATGTATCATGTATTAAAATGATGGGAAAAGATAGTAAACTTTATGATGAAAGGCAATGGAAAAGTTAACGGGGTGTAAGTGCGACTCACTTTTTTCCGGTAGGATGTATAAAACTCTCAATTACAACTACTATTAAAAGAAAAGCGAGTCGCACGTTCTTTCACTTTTCCAGCATCGCAATAATTTCTTTTACAGCCCGCAATCCTTCCTTCACAACAGCAATTGATACTTGACCTTGATAATATGCCGCGATATGCAGGTTCTGATAAACAAGCGTGAAGTAATCGGTAAATGTCCCGTTATAAGGAATCTTACGTCGTGCCTGCCAATACTCTTCAATAGATTTCGGGAGATTATCGTACGGTATGCCTTTCCCAATCAACCAACCATCTATCGCTTTGAGTGCGGCGAGATAAGCGATGCCAGCCCCTTCACGAATGTACTTGACATCGGTATATAATTTCCCCGTCTTGCTGATTGGACTCTTAGCAATTGTTTCTTTCGCATTCGCAAGGTACCGTTTTGCTTCAGCAAGTGCTTGCTCTTTTGTCAAAACTATTTCAAAATACTTTTTTGGCATGTTGGTTTTTCTCAATAATCTATGATTCATTTGAAATATAATAAAATTAGTCAATGTTACATACGTTCTAAAGTGCAACTCATTTCTCCTTATCATAAGCCCCAAACCAGAACTTACATTTTTTCTTCAGTGTAAGTGAGTCGCACTACATATATTTGTCCCTTCCTCCTAAAACCCCGATATTCTCCCGCCATGCAACAACTTAATCGCACCCTCCTCTCCCGCATGAAATTCATCGGCATGTTGTACTGACAACGCCAATCAAATATCGAAAGTAACCACACAACACATTCTCTACTATCACCGCAACCACTCTTGCAAAGGTGTTTCCAGAAATTCCTGAACATGTATTCCATCCCCACCTACAAGCAGTTTCTTACTATGTGGAAATAATTTTGCAAACGCCATCATTCCCTGTATCACTCCTTTCTCCGCTCCGCTTTTCACTTCGATAGCGGTGAACTTCTTTCCATCAACAAGAACAAAATCAACTTCACTTGTCCCCTCACGCCAATACGACACCTGTATTTTTGTTCCTACCGTACAGTTCACTAAATGCGCTCCCACACTTGACTCGACTAACCTGCCCCAAATATTTCGTTGCCGCATCAAGTCTTCCAACGAGTTATAAAACTGAGCAGAAATTAACGCAGTATTTAACACCTGCAATTTAGGACTCGATGCCCGCTGTCGGATTGGTGATGTTGTCACTTTTTGCAACCCGGTGAGCATCCCCGACGCATGGAGGAGTTGGAGATAATGCGCCAACGTTGTGGTATTGCCGGCATCATGAAGTTGTCCCAGCATTTTCTGGTATGATAAAATCTGTCCGGAGTATGCACAGCCAAGATGAAACAACTGTCGTAAGAGCGCAGGTTTATCAACTCGTGTGAGCAAAAGAATATCACGGGAGATTGTTGTTTCAATGAGCGCATCACGAACATAGTTTGCCCATCGTGAATGGTCGTTAATCAAATCGGCTGTGCCGGGATAACCGCCAAAGTAAATGTATTCTTCCAGCGTCCAGCCAAAAGCATCGTGCATTTCCTTGAACGACCAGTGCGTTAATGGAATTATTTCAAAACGGCCCGCCAAACTTTCCGTAAGTCCTTTTTGAATTAAGAGTGGAGCCGAACCTAAGAGCAAAATTTTCAGGGGATTTTTTTTTGCACTGTCTTCATCCCAAAGTTTCTTCACTGTTTCCGACCATGAGTGGACTTTCTGAATCTCATCAAGGACGAGAATACTGCCGATGTCCTTCGCTTTCATTCGCGCTATCTCCCATTGTTGCTCTATCCATATTTTATTATGCGGCGAAGGGTCATCCGCAGAAGCATAGTGAGCAGGACACTTTAATGATTCGATAACCTGCCGGGTAAGAGTTGTTTTGCCGCATTGTCTCGGACCGGAAAGGACTTGGATAAATCTGCGCTTTTCCGAAAGTCTTGTATGAAGCGTATGAAAGGCAATTCGTTTGTATTCTTTTTTCATAGTAGTAAATTCACTCAGTTTGTTGAGTAAATTTACTCAATATGTTGAGTAAAACAAAAGCGATTGTTAGCCGTTGGGTAGTTGTAAAGAGCGAAGCGAGAAAATAACAAACAGAGGATTGGTTAAAATGATGTGAGTGGTGTTGTCGTCACAAGGATTCCTTCATGTCGGAATGATTCACTCGGCCGATTTCTTATCTCTGTCAAAGGGTGGGATTCTTATCCCGCCACATCCGCGAGAACCTACTCTCCTCTGCTTATCAATCCTCTCTCCGCTCCCGTTTTGTTACGGATGAATACTTTGGAATTCGGCATAAAACACAAATCCCACTCTGTTTTGTCAAGAGTGGGATTTTTCGCTCCAAAGGTAGGACTCGAACCTACAACCCTCCGGTTAACAGCCGGATGCTCTACCATTGAGCTACTTTGGAATATAGTATATGCCGAATGTCCCGCTACGGCGGGACTACTTTGGAATAAAATTGCCTGATGTCTTACCATCAGGCGGCACAAATATAGGTAAAAATTCTGGATTTGTCAATACATCCATCTTTGATAAAGATTCAGCGATTCTCTATATTGAAACCGTCTTTGTAGCAACGTTGTTACATAAAAAGTTTATTGAAACAATAGAAAACGAGTTTACTATGGAAGGAAATTTTTCCAACAGAGTTCAAGATGTCATCAGATTAAGCCGCGAAGAGGCGCTCCGGCTTGGACACGATTACATCGGGACCGAACACCTGCTTCTCGGCATCATCCGTGAAGGCGAAGGAATCGCTGTTAAAATCCTTCGCAATCTGGGTGTTGATTTATACAAATTAAAAAAAGCGGTCGAAGATACGGTTCGCACTTCGGGCGGAACACTTACCATCGGGAACATACCGTTGACGAAGCAAGCCGAGAAGGTGTTGAAGATTACCTATCTCGAAGCAAAGTTGTATAAGTCCGATGTCATCGGCACCGAGCATCTGTTGCTTTCGCTTCTGCGTGATGATGATAATATCGCGGCGCAAATTCTTCACCAGTACAATGTTCATTATGATGTTGTCCGGAATGAACTCGATAATATTATCAGCGGAAAACCCTCCACACCGCCGCCGCAACCACAGGCAGAACGACGAACGGAAAAATCCAAAACACCGGTGCTTGATAATTTCGGACGCGACCTGACGAAACTTGCACTCGAAGATAAACTTGACCCGGTCATCGGTCGTGAAAAAGAAATCGAACGCGTTGCTCAGGTTCTCAGCCGGAGAAAGAAAAACAATCCCGTGCTTATTGGTGAACCGGGTGTTGGGAAGACTGCGATTGCAGAAGGACTTGCACTTAGAATTATTCAGAAAAAAGTTTCCCGCGTTCTTCATGATAAGCGCGTTGTTACACTCGACCTTGCCGCGCTTGTTGCCGGAACAAAATACCGCGGTCAGTTTGAAGAACGAATGAAAGCGGTGATGAATGAATTGGAAAAAGCAAAAGATGTCATCCTCTTCATTGATGAATTGCATACCATCGTTGGTGCGGGCGGGGCGTCCGGTTCACTCGATGCATCGAATATGTTCAAGCCGGCGTTGGCGCGGGGAGATTTACAGTGCATCGGTGCAACCACGCTCGATGAGTACCGACAGTACATCGAAAAAGACGGAGCGCTCGACCGTCGCTTCCAGAAAATTATGGTTGAACCGACAAGCGTTGATGAAACTATTCAGATTCTCAGTAGCATCAAACATAAATATGAAGAACATCATAATGTCCGTTACTCCGATGAGGCGATAGAATCATCTGTTCGTCTCAGCGACCGGTACATCACCGACCGATATTTGCCTGACAAGGCAATAGACGTGATGGATGAAGCTGGTTCACGGATTCATCTTTCCAACATTCACGTTCCAAAGGAAATACTTGAGTTGGAAGGGGAAGTGGAAAAAATCCGTCAGTCAAAAAATCAGGTTGTCAAAAGCCAGAACTTTGAAGAAGCCGCTCGTCTGCGCGACATGGAAAAGAAACTTCTCAGTGACCTTGAAATTGCAAAGCGTGAGTGGGAACTGCGCGCGCAGGAAACCATCTACGAAGTAACGGAAGAATCCATTGCTGATGTGGTTTCGATGATTACGGGAATTCCGATGAACCGCATCGCACAATCCGAATCGGAAAAATTACTGAAGATGGATGTTGCGCTCAAAGGTTCCGTCGTCGGGCAGGATGAGGCGCTCATCAAACTGAGCAAAGCAATTCGGCGAACGCGTGCAGGATTGAAAGATCCGAAACGTCCCATCGGCTCATTTATCTTTTTGGGACCGACAGGCGTTGGAAAAACGGAACTTGCAAAAGCACTTGCGCGATATTTATTTGATTCGGAAGAAGCGTTGGTGCGAATTGATATGAGCGAGTACATGGAAAAGTTCAGTGTGTCGCGACTTGTCGGCGCTCCGCCCGGATACGTCGGCTACGAAGAAGGCGGTCAACTGACCGAGAAAGTTCGTCGCAAGCCATACTCTGTAGTTCTGCTTGATGAAATCGAAAAAGCGCATCCCGATGTCTTCAACATTCTTCTGCAAGTGTTTGATGATGGAATTTTAACCGATAGTCTCGGTCGCCGTGTTGATTTCAAGAATACAATTATTATCATGACATCAAACATCGGCGCGCGGGAAATCAAACCGAAGGGTGGCGGGTTCGGGTTCGGCATTGAAACTCCGACCGACAACTACACTTCGATGAAGTCCACCATTGAAGACGCACTTCGTCGTGTGTTCAACCCGGAATTTCTCAATCGCATTGATGAGACAATTGTTTTCCACAGTCTCACACGCGAGCACATTTCCGACATCATTGATATTCAGATGAAAGAAATCTCCAAGCGACTAACGCAGATGAAAATAACAATGCAGATGACGAAACAGGCGAGGGAGTTTTTGGTTGGTAAAGGATACGACCCTGCGTTCGGTGCAAGACCACTGAAACGAGCGTTACAAAAATTTGTCGAAGATCCGATTGCTGAAGAAATTCTCCGCAACAAGTTCAGTGAACATAGCATTGTGAAAATCAAATTCAATAAGAAAACAGAAGACTTACGGTTTGTAGAAGGAAATTCTGAAAAGAAACAGGGCGTACAAACCGAAGAACCTGAAAGTGAAGTGGTTTCATAACCGCTACTACGGGACAATGTCACCCTCGTCTGAGAATATCCGGACGAGGTTTTTTATTTCACGTAATTGATTGAGGAATGATATGATAAATAATTCCGGTCGGATCAAAACATCATACGTGCAAGTCTTTTTTTTGTAATTCCCAAAATAAACAATGAGCGAACA
>JACPVN010000161.1 GCA_016191715.1 Ignavibacteriota bacterium
AACAACAGCACGAGAGCAACTTCCCTCATCGAATTTCCCAAATGCGAGGTAATTCGTATGACGAATAACGACGTGAACAAGTTGTATCTGCCAAGTCAGGGATTGATGCAGAGAATTCTCGAAAAAGAATATGACGTTGCCATTGATTTAAATCTTGGTTTCGTTCTTCACACTGCGTATATTTGCAAGGCGTCAAAAGCGAAGGCGCGGGTCGGGTTTGCCAACTCTGCCTCCGATTCGTTTTTCAATGTTCAATTAAATCTCAAGATGCCGGCTTCGCCGCAGGTCATGTACGATAAGTTTGCGGCATGTTTATCAATGTTTTGAAATCACTATGAATTTTACAGTCGAAAAAAACGGACATTCGACCGTTCTTAAGTTGCAGGAGCGAAAACTCGATGCGAGTATCGCTCCCGAATTAAAAGCAGAATTTCTTATGCTTTGCAAACCCAAGCAAGCGCACAAACTCATCGTAGATATGACGAAGGTTGAGTTCTGCGACAGTAGCGGTTTGAGCGCATTGCTCATTGCCGACCGTACGATGCGTCAGCATGGCGGTACCGTGCATCTTGTACATGTGCATAAACATGTGCAGGACCTTATGAAGATTACGCAACTTGACCGGATGTTCTCAATACATAAATCGGTTGCCGACGCGCTCAAGAACTAATAACCACGCAAAACTCGTTCAACGACATTCTTTCGTGGAGTCGTAATGGGTTTTTCTTCTCTCGATTATTTTATCGTCGGCGCGTATCTTGTCGGTGTCGCGCTCATTGGCATTTTCATCGGAGGCAAACAATCTTCAACTTCTGATTATTTTCTTGGCGGCAGAAACATACCATGGTGGGCTGTCTGCTTCGCCATCGTTGCGACAGAAACAAGCACGCTTACATTCATCAGCATTCCCGGACTTGCCTATCTCACCAATCTCAATTTTCTTCAAGTTACTCTCGGCTATCTGATTGGGAGAGTTGTTGTCAGTTTCGTTTTTCTTCCTCAGTATCGAGCGGGAGAATTACAAACTGCGTACGCATTTCTCAATAATCGTTTCGGAGCGAAGACGCGAAACATTGCAAGCAGTACGTTCATGGTAACTCGTCTTGTTGCAGATGGTGTTCGATTGTTTGCAACGGCAATTCCGCTTGCAATTTTGTTCAAAGGATGGCAAACATTTACCAATGTTCCGAATGAACAAATCTATATTATCTCCATCATCGTTATGGCAGTGATGACACTCGCGTATGTTTTCATCGGAGGCGTGCGTGCAGTCATTTGGACTGATGTTGTGCAGATGTTTATTTATTTAATTGGCGCCCTTGCCGCGTTGTTTGTTTTACTTGATGAAATTCCAGGTGGATTCTCACATGCATTGACAGTTGCTTCTGCATCAAATAAAACTTCACTGATTAATTTAGGATTTGAAAATACATTCGGAGAGTTTTTCGCCAAACCATATACACTGATTGCAAGTATTCTCGGCGGCGCGTTTCTTTCGATGGCTTCGCATGGAACTGACCAACTGATTGTCCAACGATTGCTTACGACGAAAACACTTCGTGACAGTCAGAAGGCTCTTATCGGGAGCGGCATCATTGTCATTGTTCAGTTTGCTATATTTCTCGCGATTGGAGTTTTGCTGTATGTCTATTACGGAGGCGCATCACTCACGGATTTACGTTTGCTGAAAGCAGATGAAATATTTCCAAAGTTTATCATAGAACGAATTCCCACAGGTATTTCCGGTTTGATTATCGCCGGGCTTCTCGCCGCTGCAATGTCCACACTTTCCGGCTCGGTCAACTCCCTCGCCCACGCAACAATGGCAGATTTGTACAAGCCATATTTTGGTAAAAACAATTCCGAACAAAAAGATTTGTTTGTCTCCCGAATTTTTACTCTCATTTGGTCTCTGTTTATGATTGGCATGGCAATATTCTTTATCTTCAATCAATCTAAAACACTTGTAGAAGTTGCGTTGGGAGTTGCATCGTTCACCTATGGTGGCTTACTCGGATTGTTTTTGTTGGGAGTGCTTTCGAAGAAAGTAACTCAAACTTCTGCAATCATAGGATTCTTCTCAGGAATAATAGTAATGATTCTTGTTGTTACATTCGGAAAAGTAGGATGGACGTGGTTTACACTTATTGGAAGCGTTACAACGATTATTGTAAGCATAGTTGTGAATTATTTGCCACGCACCTCTGAGGTGCGTGGCAAGTGAAAGTGGTAGAATTATGTCGAGACGAAGTATAATATTTTCTAAAGGCGAATACTATCACATTTACAATCGTGGTAGTAATCGTGAAGACATTTTTCGTGAACGCGAAAACTATTTATATCTTCTCCGGTTAGTAAACGATGCAATTAAAGAATACAATATTTGTGTAATTGCATATTGTCTGATGCCAAACCACTATCATTTTCTCTTGCGTCAGGATAGCGATAACACGCCGAGCGATTTCATTCAAAAGGTATTCAACAGTTACACAAAGGCATTTAACAAACGTTATTATAGAACAGGTACGTTATTCGAAGACCGCTTTAAAGCAAAATCTGTTTTGAAACAGGAATATCTCATCCACCTTTGTCGCTACATTCACAGAAATCCAATTGATGCACATTTAGTGAAAAATTTGGAGGATTGGGAGTTCTCGAATTATTTGGAGTGGATTGGAAAACGGAACGGAAGACTTGTGGACTTAGAATTTGTACATGATAACTTCCGCTCACCACAAGAATACAAGAAGTTTGTATTAGAATACGAGCCGCCGGAAAAGTTAAAGGATGAACTATGTTGGTGGTTATTTGATTGAGGAAAACTTGCCACGCACCTTAGAGGTGCGTGGCAAAATAAAATATGCAAAAGCATCTCTCCTCATATCTTAACTTTTTAAACTTCGAGAAAAGTGTTTCGAAAAACACTTACCAGTCGTATCACCTCGATCTGAAACGCTATCTTGCATATCTGGACTCTGACGGAATCACTTCAATTGAAAACATCACAGATGATTTCATTTCAAGTTTTCTTGCAAGTCTGTACGATTTGGGTTTGTCGGCGAAGAGTGTCGCGAGGAATCTTTCTGCCATCAAAGGCTTTCACAAGTTTTTGGTAAGAGAGGGAATCACGAAACATAATCCGACAGAGAATGTTGAGACACCGAAACTTGCCCGCAAACTGCCGGATGTTTTGCATCAACATGAAATAGAAAAAATTCTCAGCCAGCCGAATACAACGGAACTGCTTGGTATCCGGGATAAAGCAATGTTAGAAACAATGTATGCGTGCGGCTTGCGAGTGTCCGAGTTGATTACACTCAAGCAATCGGATGTATATCCTGATGATGGATTTGTTCGGGTGTTTGGAAAAGGCTCGAAGGAGCGGATTGTTCCAATTGGAAAATCTGCATTGCAGTGGATTCAAACATATAAAGAAAAAGTCCGGTTGAATCTTGGGAAGTTAAGTCGGGGACGTGACGTGTTGTTTCTTAACGCACGCGGGAGACCGATGAGTCGCATGGCTGTCTGGAATATCGTTCGGGAGAATACAGTCAAAGCCGGAATCAAAAAAGAAGTTCATCCGCACACCTTTCGTCATTCGTTCGCAACGCATTTGCTTGAAGGCGGCGCTGACTTGCGCGCAGTTCAGGAAATGCTTGGACATGCAGACATTTCAACAACAGAAATTTATACACACATTGACAGAGAGTATTTGAAGGAAGTGCATCGGACGTTCCATCCGCGCGGCTAACAGAATTTCGAATTGCTCCCGCAAAGCGGGACGGATTATATTATGGAAGTTATCAAGGAAATCCTTACATTTACCGCATCATTATTCTAATGTTATGAGTCCGCAAACAAATTTTTCACTTTCCGATTTACGAAACGATGTCGTCGGCATTGACATGCAGGTTCCTTTGCTCAATGGAACACAGAAGCGTTACGTCTTTCTCGATAACGGCGCAAGCACTCCTACATTCAAAAGTGTATTGAAATCACTTGAAGAATTCATGCCATGGTATTCCGGCGTTCATCGCGGGACGGGATTGAAGTCGTTGGTCTCGACTGACTTGTTTGATGAGGCGCATGAGACAATCGGGAAGTTCGTCGGTGCAGATTTGGAACAGAATGTTGTCGTGCTGGTGAAGAATACGACAGAAGCCATCAATAAACTTAGCAATCGCTTCGGATTCAAAAAAGATGATGTAGTAATTTGTACGCAGATGGAACATCACTCGAACGATTTGCCGTGGCGTAAACATGCGACCGTCATTCACATCGGCGTGGAAGATGACGGACATTTGAAACTGGATGAACTTCAAGCCGCAATCAAAAAATATCAAGCAAAACTCAAACTTATTGCTGTAACAGGCGCATCAAACATTTCAGGAATATGTAATCCAATTCATACGATTGCAACATGGGCGCATGAAGCGGGCGCAAAAATATTTGTTGACGCCGCACAACTCGCGCCGCATCGTTCCATCAATATCTTACCAAACGAACATCCCGAACATATTGATTTCATCGCATTCACCGCACACAAAATGTACGCACCGT
>JACPVN010000162.1 GCA_016191715.1 Ignavibacteriota bacterium
ATTGAGATTTTTTGTTTCAACACCGTAGAGTTCTGCAAGGTCTTTATCAAGCATAACTTTTTGACCCCGAATGAGAAATATTTTCTGTGCTATCGTTTCTACAGGAATAAGTTCCGACATTTCTATAACTCTAATGTTTGATTTGTATCAGCAAAATTGTCTCGTCGTATTTGTCTCTACTTCTGCTCTTCCAAGACAGTTGAGAGAAAATTGAATCAAGTGTTCCATAGTGGTACTCTGTTTGGTTACTGTAAAGTGTGTTGTTAGCTATTTTCTAAACTCGTTCAATCAATGTTGCAATTGGCTTAATACCTGCGCGGGAGTTTTTCTTCCTCGTTCCGTTCAATTGCCAAAGGCATCCCTTCGGGACAAAGTCAGTGTCAAAACTTACAATTTCTAAATTGTACTTCTCGGCGGCGGCGTATTGATAAGCGTCGTCAAAGTCGAGTTTGTATTGCTCGATGAAGTTGACAATAATGTTTGTATTCATCGGAATAATTTGCACCAGATTAACCGCCCCATAAATAAACATATCATGGACAAACTTTAACAACAAGTCACGTTTGTTCAACTTATCGAGAATGATACCAATGGAATGAAAAGACAAGTCAGTAATAAACATGCTGTCAGACGGAATAGTGTTTAAGAATCGTCGTACTTCATCCGCTCTCTCCGTATTAAGTAAGCGTTCCAACCACACATTCGAATCAAGAAGATACACGAATCAATCCCCTCGCCATTCCAACGCTTTCTTCTGCAACTCCAGCGAAGTGTATTGCGTTTTGAATTCTTCCAATCCACCTGCCCAATCTTGTCGAAGTATAATTCCTTTTTTTCGTTTTTTTCGCTCAAACAAAAATTGAATAAAATCCGATGCTTCTTTTTGTAAGTCGGGGGGGAGTTCTTTCAATTGTTCTAATGTTTCTTCCATAATTATACTTTCATTTCACCATCATAGTACGAATCTCCTTTGAAAAATGCAACCGGTACTGCAAAAACAACAAACATACGTCAATGAAATGATAAAAAATATTGATGATTAACTACCTTTGTGCATTGTAAAGTGTGTTATTGGTAATTTCATTAAACTCGTTTTCATTATCCTTGCGCCTGCCTGCTCTACGAGTTGTAAACCGCAGACATGGTAGGTTCAAAACCTTAGCAAGGTTTACGCAATCCAAAACCACTACAAATGCCTTCCTTCTTTCAATTCTCATGAACGATCCCGACTCCTCAGTCTGGCCTATTTCATCAGATGAAAACCCAAATTCACTTGCTCAAAATGTTTATCGCCAGAAAATACTTCGGTAATTTGTAACTCTTGCATTACAACGAATGATGTAAAATTTACAAATGAAATTGTCGGTTTGTCGCTGTAACGCTGAAGAAGATGAAAAGCTCTATGCCAAATATTTTCATCAATTCCCATAAGAGTAATTGTTTTGTTAGCAACTTCATCCATGAGCTGTGTCGCCCAGCGAATTGCTTCTGTGTGTCCTATGCTGGTCCTTAATGCCGTAAGTGTTTCGGAAAATATGTAATCGCTTGTAATAATAATTGATGACTCAATAAGAATTTGAGACTTATAAATTCGTTCTGTCTCTTTATGATATGGGTCGGTACGATCTGCAAGTGCCACCCAACCCCACGTATCAACGAAGACTTTCATTTACGGAATTCTTCTTTGGTGTTCCATAAAGGTAATGGTCATGTTCTGCTGCGACGTCGCCTTGTTTACTCTTTCCAATACCAATGAATTGTTGTAATCGTTGCAAATCGTCATCATTAAGAATGCGGTGTTGCTGTAGCAATGAATCAATAAATGAAATTACCTTTTGTTGCTCCTCTAAAGTCAAAAGGGAGAGTTGAGATTCAATCGTTTGATAAATGTTTTCTTGTATCATAGTCATTTGTTACAAAATGTGAGGATTTGTCAATAAAATTTATCCATTGTACAAATCTCGACTGAGAAAAACAATTTGGCGTATTGAACCTTGCGACCGTTTAAAGACTTCATAAGGTTACACCCTGCAATCATTTAATCACAAATAAATTTTCCGTCTTTCTTTATGTTTTTCATATAGGTTACGTACGGTTCTTTTTTCATTTCTTCGGGTGTAATTTCAATTGCACCACGTGCAAGTAAATCACGCTCCATATCTTCAAGCGTCCATTCATGAGCATGCTGTATCTGAGTCAGTTGTTTCACTTTTTTTCGTTTTTCCATTGTATAAATTTTTCTCTGTAAAATTGCATTCTCCTCATCCATCATCATACGATAAGTCTTTGCCGGCATTTGCTCTTTTCATTTGCTGGCTAACTGTACAAATCTCCCGTAAGAAAAGTAATTACATTCAAGTCTTAAGCAGGGAGTTTCACCTTAAACGTCGTCCCCTTCCCGGCAAAACTTTCGACGCTCACTTCTCCCCGATGTTCCTCAATAATCTTTTTCGTGATGGCAAGTCCTAAGCCGGTCCCCTTTTTCTTTCCAAACGTGGCGAACGGTTGAAAGAGTTTTTCTTTAATTTCTTCCGGAATTCCACTCCCTGAATCTTTTACTTCAAACACGACGTTGCCATTTGCTCTCGATACTTGAAATAAAATATTTCCGCCATTCGGCATCGCATCCTCAGCATTATTGATGATGTTGAGAAACGCTCTCGACAGCCGCTCTTTATCGAACGTGCAAAAACAATTACAGTTGACTTGCTTCTGAAATTCAATATGCTTCTCTTTGAGGTTTGGTTCCACGAGTGTCGCGATGTTCTCGGCAAATCCTTTAACATCGTACAGA
>JACPVN010000163.1 GCA_016191715.1 Ignavibacteriota bacterium
CAATTGATATTGACAATTCATTATTTTCAATGTTGTATTGGTTCACAGCATTACAAAAAAAAAAGAAACAAAAATGAAAGTAGTAGCACAATAATTCAAAAAAATATTATGGGTCTTTCTATGAAAAACAATTACATGTTTTTAATTCTAATGTTCTGTTGGTTTACACTATTTATTATTTCTTGTGAAGAATCAAGGGTTGTTCCAACGGATGATACTGTGTTATCATTCCAAACATATCCGTTTAATCTTGACTTTTCAAAAAATATTCAGTGGAAATTAACATTCGTAAAACAGGGAAATAACATTTTAGAACTAACCGAATATCTACCATTTATTCTCTTTATCAATGATTCGATGATATATGGCAAGGATGGCTGTAATTGGTATAGCAATAAATATTCAATAGTTAGAGACACTTTTAAAAGCGGTAGAAGTGCAACCCTTCTTGCATGTTTTCAAAAATATTTTCATTTCTCAGAGAACTTCAGAAAGCCATTTAGAATACGAATAACAGAAAAAGAAATATTATTCCAGCGAAGTGATACGATTATTATGTTTTCCAGTATTTATCAAAGAGATGTTACTGCATTGCCTTTTATTAACAAAACTATGAAAATGACGGATTCAAATCATCCAGACTTTACATTGTTAGATTCATTGCAGCTTACTCCCCGGTTAATATTAAATAATAAAAGAGAGTTCAGTATTCAGTGGAATACTTCTATACCCGATCCCGTTGTACCAGTCAATGAAAAAATTGGATTGTTTGGCATCGCCTCGTCTAATAATACTTTTTATTATGAAACAGATTCTAAGTATCAACGAGGTTATCATACCAGGTATGATAAAGATTTATTATTTGTGGAAGATGTATTGCGTTGCGGTAGATATTGGTTTACAGATAAAGCACTGAAAATATCGAACTCTGACGGAAGGTATTTTTACTTTACTGTGGTTGAATGATAAATCAGATAGTTACTACTTACCAACAATCGTTCACACCAAATTCAATAGTTTACTATAAGCGAGTTGAGTCACCCTTCATATTCCGCTTCAATCTCAAGTTCAGCAGTCACTTCATTGACGGTGACACGCAATCTGTTTGGTCGGCAACAGACGGAACAATCTTCTGTAAATGTTTGATGTTTGCCGGCAGTCGGGTCAAATTCAATGATGTTTTCTTCGCCACAAAACTCACATGAAAACTTCAAAGTATCAGGAAGGTATGGTGTGCGTTTCATACAATTGCTTTCAACTTCAAGAGCAATGTACATGCTTTTCGTTTGAAAGTCAATAGTTAAACAAAAAAAATATGCTTACTCGGTTCTATCAAGTTGGGAAATACATGGCTTTCTTGCCCTTGTAAAAGTAAATGGTTACAGGCGGAGGATTATTTCAATCTTTGAATAACTCAACAAATAGTTGAAAAAATAATCCGGAATCGGAAATCCGCTCAACGAACCTTAGGCAATCCGAAATCAAGTGTGAAGTTTGATTCGAAATGTCGTTCCTTTCCCGACCTTGCTTTCCTTGACGAAAAGTTTGCCTTTGTGATATGTTTCAATGATGCGCTTTGAAAGAGAGAGTCCGAGTCCCCATCCCCGTTTCTTCGTACTGTAGCCCGGACGGAAAATATCTTTCTTCAACGACATCTCAATGCCTTTGCCCGTATCTTTTGCGTCAATGATGATCGAGTTCCCTTTTTGCACCAATGTAAAAGTAATTTTCCCTTTACTTTCTTCAATTGCATCAACTGCATTCTTGATGAGATTTTCAATCACCCACTCGAACAATTCACGATTGATGTAGCAGGAAATGCGTTCCGTAGTCTCAATTGAAATATCAATTTGCTTTCCTTCGCCGTAGCGGGAGGGAAGTCGCTTTTGAAAATATTTGATGACCGACTCAATCACTTCGTGCAAATCTTCTTCTTTGAAACTCGGTTTCGAACCGATTTTGGAAAAACGGTCGGTGACTTTTTGCAGTCGTTGCAAATCGTTTTCCATGTCGGTAACAACCTCAGCTTGCTTCGGGTCGTTTGCCGCATGAATCTTCATCATCTCAATCCAACCAAGTAAGGATGAAAGCGGAGTGCCGAGTTGGTGCGCAGTTTCTTTCGCCATGCCCACCCAGATATTTCCCTGTTCGCTCCGTTTGATGTAACTGAATCCGAGATAGCCGATAATAATAAACACACCTCCGACAATCATTTCGATAATAGGAAGCAAACGAAGTTTGGTAACGATTTCCGATTCGCCATAGTGAAGATACTGAACGATGTCGCCAAACGGAGTGTGAATCGTGACTGTGATTGGTTTGTTTTGTTCATCCAATGTTTTAATGATGCCTGTCAGATGGTCGAGTTTGTCGTCCTCAGTTGCGCCTACGGGAAAAATAATGTTACGTGAGTTGAGATGATACGGTTGGAGCGGAATGTTGAGCGAGTCGGTAAGTAACATCGGAAAATCAATTGAACCGATGACTTCAGTAAAAATAAATCCGTAGTCGGATTGGTCTGCCGGGCTGTTTGCAATGAACTCAAGCGAGCGTGCATACAAACCCGCAATCTCCCGTTCTTTTTTCAGCAACTGCTGTACGATGTTTTGCGTGTAATACAATGTTCCAAGCACAATCACCACAGCGGTGATGAGTAGACCGATTTTAATATTTGCCGAACGGGTAATAGCCACGCGTCAGTTAGAAGTTCAAAGTTAAAAATGAAAAGTTATTTCAAGTTTTGCAAATGATCGTTTGGTCTCGCCTTGCACCAACAGAAATCATACTGATTTGAGTTCCCGTGAGTTGGGCAAGTGCCCTCACATAGGTTTGCGCATTTGCAGGCAGTTCATCAAATGAACGGACATCGGACGTGGAAGATTTCCAACCGGCGAATGATTCATACACCGGTTTGACTGTTTCCAATGTTTGAACATCGGTCGGGAATGATTTCAATGCTTTGCCGTTGAGTTCATACCCGATGCAGATATTCAATGTGTCGAATGAATCGAGAACATCTAACTTGGTGATTGCAATTTCATTGATACCGTTAACCATGACTGAGTACTTTAAACTGAACGCATCGAACCAGCCGCAACGGCGCGGGCGACCAGTAGTAGCGCCAAACTCGACGCCAATCTTGCGTAACGTATTTCCTGTTTCATCAAGGAGTTCTGTCGGAAATGGTCCGTTGCCGACGCGGGTAGAATATGCTTTCACAATTCCCAGAACAGATTTGATGGAAGTCGGAGGAATTCCAAGTCCTGTACATGCGCCGCCGCTTGTCGGATTCGATGAAGTGACGAAGGGATAGGTTCCGTGGTCAACATCGAGCAGAGCGCCTTGCGCGCCTTCGGCAAGTACCCGTTTCCCTTCGCCGATTGCTTTGTTCAGAAGGAGAGACGTGTCGGTGACGAACTCATCAATCTTCTTGTCGAAGTACTGGTATTCGTTGATGATTTGTTCGATGTTGAATTCCGCTTTACCATACACTTTGTTGATAATTTGATTCTTCTCTTCGATTGCGTGTATGAGTTTTTGAGCAAGCACATCACGATTCAACAAATCAACGATGCGGATGCCGACACGCATCGCTTTATCAATATAGCAAGGACCGATACCGCGCCCCGTTGTCCCGATTGCATTTCCCGATTGTTCGCGAATCTCATCAAGCATTTTATGATACGGCATAATGACATGCGCGTTGTGGCTGATGAACAATCTTCCGTTTACTTGTATTCCCGCTGATTGAAGTTGTTCGATCTCGCTCATCAACGCGACAGGGTCAATCACGACACCATTCCCGATTACACAG
>JACPVN010000081.1 GCA_016191715.1 Ignavibacteriota bacterium
CCGCGCAGAAGATGTGCTGATTTTTATCAGCGACTTCATCAGCCGACTCATCCCTCCGAAGTCGGCTTGAATTACGAAGAAATAAATATCATGGGAATGAACAATGTGAAATTAAACAGTTGGCTCATCAAATCGCCGGAAGCAAGGGGAACTGTGATTTACCTTCATGGTGTCGCCGATTGCAAGATGGATGGTATTCGTTTTGCAAAATTACTCCATGATAACAACTACAATGTCTTCTTGTTTGATGCCCGCAGGCACGGAGACAGTGATGGCGAATTCTGCACGTTCGGATATTATGAAAAGTATGACCTTGAAAAAGTCATTGAGTATCTCCTCTCGCGCACCGACATCAATCTTGGAAAGATTGCATTATTCGGAACTTCGATGGGTGCGGCGGTGGCAATTCAGACAGCGGCAATTGATAAACGAATTGCCGCTATCATTTCAGAAAATTCGTTTGCAACACTTCGCACCATCTTTGATGATTACCAAAAACGGATGGTAAGACTTCCGTTTCATTATCTCCGAAACATCGTCATCAAGCGCTCCGAGTTTATGGCAAAGTTCAAAGCGAACGATGTCTCGCCACTCGAATCATTGAAGAACATTCACATCCCGCTCCTCTTCATTTACGGAACGGAAGACCATCTCATAAATCATCAGTACACAATCAAGTTGTACAATCAAGCAAATCAACCCAAAGAGCTGTTCCCGATTGCCGGAGCGAAGCATAACGATACATGGCAAGTTGCCGGGAAAGAATACGAAAACAGAATCCTTCACTTTTTAGAAAGATTTCTTCAATGAGTCTTCGTACTTGGTACTTTGTACTCTGTACTCAAATACTTAGTACTCAAATACTTAGTACTCAACTACTCTGTACTCAACTCCTTCATACTCAAACAAATTTCTCCCGGGAAAACGCAACCAACCTTCTCCATCATCTAAGCGTAACAATCGGACCGCGCCCGATGGGTTCTCCTGCAGAGCGTGAGGCATTGCAGTTTGCCGTCGAAAAATTCAAAGAAAACGGATGCGATACAGCGTACATCATGCCGTTTACTCGGACATCAAGCGTAAACACAAACAGTGGAATTGCAATCGGAATAAAACGAGGCGCAACAAATCGTATCATCGTCATCGGTGGACATATTGATTCTGCCGACCCGGAAATTCCCGGCGCTGATGACGACGGCTCAGGAACTGCAGTCGTGATTGAAGCATCCCGTGTACTTTGTTCAACTCCGAAACAATCAACGTATGTCTTCACTTGTTTCGGCGGCGAAGAACAGGGATTGAAGGGCTCAAGTTATTTCGTCGAACATTTCAAGGACATTCAAAACGTTGTGTTGATGTTGCAGGTTGATATGGCAAACGGACTCGGCACAATTGATATTGTCCCTGAAACACACGGCGCTTCAGCCCCTCGTTGGCTCGTGAAAGCGGCTGTGGAAGAATTTTACAAACTCGGATACAACAATCTCCGCTACCCGGCATTTTTCTTTACTCTGAATTACTCCTCGCCCTCCGGCTCCGGTTCTGACCATGAATCGTTTCTGCGGGCAGGAATTCCCGCCGTGGATTTTTCCACCGATGTCAGCAAACCGATTCATACTCCAAGAGATAATTTTGAAAATTTTGAGCAAGCCGGATTGAAACGCTCCGGCGACCTCGTCCTCAAACTTGCTGAACGATTTGACGGCGGCGCTCCCCCTCGGGCAACGGAAGAGTATTTTCTTTTGTTGATTGGACAAACTCCGTTTTTCTTTCCCGTTTGGAGTTGTTGGTTCTTTGTACTTGGTACTTTGTTTTTTGTCGCTTTTGTAATATTTAGAATCAGAAGAACACGACTGATTACAGCGTCTTCGCGGAGATGGACATTTTTGAAGATGCTTCTCTTCTCATTCATCATCGTATGCTGTGCGTGGTTCTCATCCAATGTGGTCGGCTTGCTCAATGGAAACCGATATGCTTGGTTTGCTGACCCCGAACCGTTCTACCCCCTCTCAATTCTCGGAGCAATTCTCGGAATATGCCTCTCCGCCCTGCTCGCCCGCTCCCTGCCCCCAAGCAATTGTCCTTACAAACACCTCAGAAATTCAGTTGCACTCTTATTCCTTTTCACAATAGTCAGCGCGTTGGCATCAATCAAAATCGCCCTTGCACCCGCCTGCGCTCTACTCCTCATTAGCGTTGCAATGATTGTAAGAAACAGATTCCTTAAATTTTTTCTCATCGCAGTTTCTCCTCTTTGGATGTTCCGCTTCATTTTTTCCGAATGGAAAGAACTCATCTTCCGAAATGTTGCAATGGGATTGCCAACCGAATTTGTAACTGTCGCTTTGTTCAACGGTATGATGGTTATCGTGTTCACCTTGTATATCCTTCCGTTTCTCTTTGCAATTGCGGCTGTTATCAGGCAAACTCCTGAGTTTGTAACGACACTCCGCTTTGCAAAATCAAAATGGACTTTTGCTTTCACTTTTATCACCTTCTCTGTTGCCGCAATATTATTGACAAATTTACCAGCATACAGTAATCTTTGGTATCGAAATATTCATGCGGATATTTCTTACAACATGGAGAACAAAGAATCATCCTTCAAACTAAAAAGTTCGGAATACTTGGACGGCGTACACGTTTCTTTCGATAACCAAACTACGACGCTGAACGGAAGAATCACTGAAAAAGAATTGCCTTTTCCCTCCACATTCGACTCAACACTTGTCTTGGTACATCGAACGGAAACAAAGAACACGCATGGCGACACGACCAATTACACTATCGAACTTTCGCTCACTATGAAAAAACGACCGTACAGAGTGAGCATCGGTTACTCATCGGGCAATGAAAAAGAAATCCCAAGTATCAGCACGCCGTTTGTAGTAACCACACGAAAAAATGAACGCAGGATTGAATGGTACTCTTTTCCCGAAACGCTCCTCATCATTCCCGTACAATTTCAAGTTATTGGGAATGATACGGTAAAAGAAAAAATAAGTGTGGTGTTTAGTGAGTTGCCGTTCGGAGTGAAGATTGAGGGGGAGAAAGTGGATGTGATACCAAGAATGGAATATATGTATAACTACATTTATAGCAGGTGAAAGCCAACAAACTCAATTTTCATTTGATTATTATAAGGGATTTAACTATTCAACTCAATGCTTCAACAAACTTAAAGGAATAATTATGGACGTTTTTCTTTTTCTATCGGGCTTAATTGCAGTAATAGGGTTGGTGCTGATGTTTATTGTTCGCAACCAGGTAAGGCGACACTCACATGGGACCCAAAAACAATAATAGCATTTACCTCATTCAGTAAAGTGCGACTCACTTGCCCTTGTGGTATTGATTGTACATCAAGATTTTGAACATTATTCAAGGAAGAAGTGAGTCGCACTTTTTCAATTTCAGAAACTTGAAATTTTTCATCCTTGCCAACCTCCATTTTTGAAATAAGGTTCTAAGTAAGAAATTTTGTCGGGCAAGTTTTTATTAATTGTAATACCTAAGAAAAAATTAGCTCGGGATAGCCCAACGTAAACATATCGCTCTAGTAGTGTTGTGTCTGATTGATCTAAAGTATCAATATCAATAAAAAAGATCGCCTGAAATTCCAATCCTTTTATATTCTGAATTGCAAACAAACGAACACTTTCTGCCTCTCCCAAGAATTCTCCATTTCTACAAGCTGTAACGTTTATATCGTATTCCTTTAGTTTTTCATTGTTCTTCAATGCCTTATGATAACTTTCAGATTCATTATCATCTTTAAAAAAAATAGCAATACTTGGAATTTTTCCATCATATATTTTATAAATCTCAATGATCCTATCTGTAAGCCATTCGATTTTTTCCATCTTATTATTTGAGCATAAAAGGAGGGGGTGGGGATCCTTTTCATCATCTTGCATAGCGGAGTAAAATGAAGCAGGTTGACCCGTTGTTTTTTGATAGATAGTTTTTGCCAATTCCAATAAACGTGGTGTTTGTCTATAAGATAAATTCATTGTTTCAAATGAAGTATTTGGAAAGAGAGCAAGGTAATCCTCCCATGTTTGTATTCCCACAGATGTCATTGTCTGCATCACGTCTCCCGATAACGTAACACAACAAAATCTCGGATGACTGAGATAACTCATACATGCTAATTGCAACAGAGAAAAATCTGTTGCTTCATCAATAGCAATAATAGTTTTCGAGCAAAAATGAAATGCCGATAAAATCTTAGAATTTGATTCACGATAAATTCTTGGATTGTTTTTATATAATTGATGAATCATTTGAAAGGTCTGAAGTAAAACAAGATCCATTTCATCCCGATGAATTCTGTTGTTTTTATTTTTTATTAATCCCGATAAATAATCTATACTTGATTTTACAACGTATTTCGAACTCAAAAGTATGTCTTTGCGAAATTTTTTATATGTCGAAGGTATTTCTTCTAATACATTTTTTTCAACCCCGAGAATGATCTTTCTAAAATATTTTTTAAAAAATGCCCCCTTTCCAATTCTGTCGAGTCGTTTGGAATCAAAAATAGAACTAAGTTTATCCTTCACCTCTCTCTCTCTTTGTGAGAGTTTTGTATTAGAATCAAATTTGTTAAGAGAGATTTTTCTTAACCATATTTTCAAACGTCTATCTAATTCGAATTCATAATCAAACGAGGTCTGTTCAATATAGGAGATTTCATCTTCCTCTGTATCCTCGTCAGATTCCTCATCAGCATCGCGTACTCGCAGTGAATCACTCCATAATTTAAAGACTAAATTTTCAAACCAGTTGTTAAGGTCTACATCTTGTTCAACTTTGACACAGATTATGCTCGCTTCTAAATCTAGATTTTCATTAAGGTTTTGGAAAATTGATTTTGCTTGATCAGTATATCGTTTTTGAAGACTATCGTAAAAACGCATGTATTCTTCTGTCGTGCGATTATTTTCAGTAAACGAACGCAACTCATTTTGAATAGCTTTCTCAAGACCTGCCCAAGAGAATAACCTTAAATCAAGTTCAGCTAATCGTTTTAGTTTGGACTCCTGCTGTAGATTAAAAAATTGGTTAAGGTCTTTTATAAGATTTAAAGTTAATTTACTATCAGAATTAAAAAGAATTGACGTTGAATCCGCTGCGGTAAATGGCCTTTCTCTGCCCGTTCTTATATATCCAAATTCTTTCATTAAAAACGTCCGATGCCCTTCCCATACCCTTACACGTTCTCTTTCTGCGTATAATCCTTCACCCGCCATTGCATCACGAAGATATTCTCGTAATAGTTCTGATGGACTAAAGAAAATCCAACCCTTCTTTTGATCAAAAAGAATATCTTCTTCTTCACGAGTTAATCCTTCATAATACTCTTTTATTGTTGGACTTGTTAAGAATGTTATTCTTTGGATAAGCGAAGTTGTTTTACCTGTTCCGGGTCCACCATTAATTATCATTCCCCCATCAAGGATCTTCGAACGTTTAATACGTTCTTGAG
>JACPVN010000164.1 GCA_016191715.1 Ignavibacteriota bacterium
CTGATGAAGAACTCGACTCTGTCTTTCGGAAAGAATTGTTTGAACTCTCCATACAACTGCGCTGCAAGAGTTTTATTGTGCGACATGATGAGTGTTGGTTTATTGATTTGAGCAATGACATTTGAAATGGTGAACGTCTTGCCGCTTCCCGTTACGCCAAGTAGTGTTTGATATTTATCGCCGCGCTGAACCCCATCAACCAATTGACGAATTGCTTCAGGTTGGTCTCCGCTTGGTTTAAACTCTGATACGAGTTGGAAAGGCATATTATCCACTTGGAATTATTGTGATTATTGATATTCGTTATTCAAAATCCAAGAATATCAACAAACACAGGAAAAATAATTTTACGGTAACGGCAAGATACGCGATAACTGTTGGTGTTTGACTGCATTCTCCCACATCTCATTCAATTCTTCCTGATGTAATGTTGCCCATTCTATAACCATGCCTAAAGCACGAGGGGGTAAATAACCCTCAAATAACATTCGCCGGTTGATATCTATTTTTGCTTTATGCTCACCATACTCTACATGAAAATGAGGCGGCGCGTGGTCTGCATGAAATATCTTTATGACTATTCCGTAGAAACGAGAGATCTCAGGCATAATCAAGTTCTACATCTATCGTGGGAAACACTTCTTCAACTGATTTACCTGTAAGTTTCATGTATAAAGCATCGGGACACAAATCAATATCATCTCCCCATTTTAGTTCACTGCTTTCTCCTATCTGAACATTGTTAAAAAAATTTTTATCGAGCCATGCAGAAAACACCCCACTTCCAACATACGATGAAACATCTATAACTCCTGTCATGCCATCACTGAACTCAAGTTCTAATTGATAATGTTCAAGTGGACGAACTTTATTAATATTAATCATCGTTTCACCTTAGTTCGAAATATCTAATCAATTGATTTATTTTGATTATTATACTTAGAAATTTTAATAATTTCAATAATCACAAGCGAAATATTTATTCATACCTTAACGCTTCAATCGGATTCAGTTTAGATGCTTTTCTCGCAGGGTAAAATCCGAAGAACACGCCGACTGCCATCGAAAAGAAAACCGCAAGCACAATTGAAGTTGGTGAAACAAATGTGGGCCAACCTGCCATAGAGGAAATCAAATTTGAACCGCCGACACCAATGCCAACACCGATAAGTCCACCGGCAAGACTCAACACAATTGCTTCAATCAAAAACTGACTGAGAATATCCCTACGCTTTGCACCAATGGACATCCGGATTCCGATTTCTCTCGTTCGTTCCGTTACCGAAACGAGCATGATATTCATGATTCCAATCCCGCCGACGATAAGGGAAACGCCGGCAATACTTGCAAGCAACATAGTCATAATTTTTGAGGTGGCAGATGATGCTTCGGCAATTTCTGTTTGCGTCCTGATGGTGAAATCATTGTCTTCCATCGGTCCGAGTTTGTGTCTCGTCCGGAGAAGTTCAGTAATTTGTTGCTGTGCTTCAATGATTTGTGCCTTGCTTACCGCTGAAACTATGAATCCCCAATTCCTGACATTGCGTTCGCCCATCAACCGCTTTTGCAATGTCGTGTATGGAACAATGATAATGTCATCCTGGTCCTGCCCCATCATGTTTTGTCCTTTCGGCTTCAATGTCCCGACAACACGAAATGGAATATTTCTGATGCGAACCGTCTGCCCGATTGGGTCTGAACCTTCAAAGATTTGTTGAACAACTGTCTGACCAAGCAAACAGACTTTCGTTGCAGCGCGAACATCTTGCTCGGTAAAAAATTCTCCGGTTTCTGTCCGATAATCTCTGATAGCAAAAAAATCCGGAGCGCCACCTTGAACGATCGTTCCCCAGTTCAAATTACCATACACAACCTGTGCGCCGTTTCGAATCAACGGACTCAAATAATTAACTGCTGAACATTGTTCTTTTATTGCTTCACCATCTGCTTCGGTCAATGTCACTGAGGTTCCCGCACCTGCAACGACACCGCCCCTACTGGTTGTTCCGGGAAATATCAGCAAAACATTTGTTCCGAGAGAACTTATTTGTGCATCAATCGAAGATTGCGCTCCCTGCCCGATTGCCACCATCGCAATCACTGCGCCGACACCGATGATAATTCCGAGCATTGTAAGGAACGAACGCATTTTGTTTCGTATTAATGCATCGAATGCGATTTGAAGTATTTCAAGAAAACGCATCATAGTAAAATTACCGCATTCCTCGTCCGCCACCGCCGGGCATTCTTGGTGCAAACGGATTGCTTTGCTGACTCCCGCCCGCCGCCATTTCCGGCATACTTAACCCCAGAACAATTTCATCTCCTTCTTTCAATTCACCTTCCAATACTTCTGCAAAGCGATTATCATTCAATCCGAGTTTTATTTTTACGGGTTTCAATTCACCAGACATTGTGGTGACCCAAACACGGGTTGACTTCATTTTGCCGCCCCCCATTCCGCCTTTCATCATTCCCCGACCTTGCGAACCTCCACCCATATTCATCCGCTCACCACTTTGATTTCCGTTTGACATACCGGTCGTTCCATTCGGTTTCTCACCATCAAACTTCTCCAAAACTTCAGCGGGAGGTTGAAAACGCAACGCGAGAGTAGGAACGCGAACGACATGTTCCTTTTTCTCGATGAGAACAGAAACAGTTGCAGTCATTCCCGGTCGAAGTTTTAAATCAGGATTCGGCACTTCGATAATCACAGTGTATGTTACAACATTTTGTGTGAGTACCGGAGCGAGACGAACCTGCTTCACTGTTCCTTCAAATGTTTCTTCAGGATAAGAGTCAACGGTGAACATTACCGATTGTCCTTCTTTAATTTGTCCGATGTCTGCTTCGTCAACGCTTGCCTCGACTTGCATGTGTGTCAAATCGTTTGCAATCGAAAAGAGTTTTGGCGCCTGCAAACTTGCCGCAACTGTTTGACCTACATCTACATCCCGCGAAATTACTACGCCGTCAATCGGTGAAATAATAGTTGAATATCGGAGATTCACTCTTGCTCTGTCAAGAGCCGCCTGCGCCTGCTTCATTTGTGCAAGAGCCGATTCGTATGTCGTTTGCACGGCATCTAACTCAGATTGCGAAACAAGATTTTTCTCAAACAATTCGTTGGTTCGTTTTACTGTTCGTTTTGCTTCATTCACTTGTGCTTGATTTCGTTCGACATTTGCTTCGGCTTCTTTCACAGATGCGTTCAGAAATGTTGAATCAATTTGAGCAACGATTTGTCCGGCATGAACAACATCGTTGAAGTCAACATAAATCTTGGAGAGAATTCCTGATACCTGACTCCCGACCTGAACGGTTTGTACCGGATTGATTGTACCTGTCGCACGAACCTGAACAATGACATCGCCGCGACCGATTTTTTCAGTCCGGTATTTCGTTTCGCCATTTGAGCCGTCGCGGAAATAAAAGTATCCGCCCGTTCCCACAATCAGTATTACTACAATGATATATAAAAGTATTTTTTTCATCTTGTCTGATTTGTTTCTTTCATTATTAGAACTTGTTTCCATAATTCTGTTATTCTTAGTTTATCGCACCAACCCTCAATATAATTGTTGTTGAATGATGAACCGGAACTAAGAAGCATTCCTCGAATATCCCGTAACTGAATTTCACTTTCAGAATCTTTGTACCACAGCAGTTTTGAAATTACCAAATCTTCTTTTGTAATTATCGGTATTTTCACATCGAGAATTGTTGTTTGCGTACGCGACTGAAACGCATGAAGTCGAAAATCATTTCTTTCGTTCAAAATCCAACAATCAACTTTCATCTGTGATTCCTGATGAATCATATTGAACATCTGTTTATGCATAATTGCATGTTCAATATCGCTGATATAAAATTCATCTTCGAACGCATTTCTGATTTTTTCCGCATCTGCTACGATTATGGAAATAACTACATCTACATCATGAGTTGCTCTGGGAACTCCGTAGTAACTGCTCATCACCGAACCGGTAACCATGTACCGGATATTCAGTTCATTAAACTTCTTTGCAATATGGGCAAGAAGGTGTAGTGCGTCCATATGATATTCTTCTCTGCAACTCTGTTTCTATCTCTTCTTGAGAAAATTCCGGGTGCTGGCCGTGGATTCCTATTCGTGCAATTTCTCTCACCATCTCAGACAATTCCGAAGCTATTCTAAGACGTTCTTCGCCTGTCATTTTTTTATACCCTTCGAGTTGTCTATTGTCGAACTTCTCTTCAATCATATTGGAATACAAAATTTCCGGAATCTTAGACACCGTATAAAATAAAAGGATTAACTTCAGAAATGAAATTACACTTCAACAACAAACTTCCCATCCTTCATTACTAACAAGTCATCAAACCACACCGTTGGCTCTTTGATAAGTCCATCAAGATGGCTGGCAACCCGTACCGAGCCACCCATGGATTTGTTATCACCAAAAGCAATGTGAATTGTTCCCATGACTTTCTCATCTTCCAGAATCTTTCCTGAAAGAATTGCTTTATCGTTCGTTCCGATGCCAAACTCCGCAACTGTTCTTCCATCTTTTCCGTGTGGTTCAAGAAGTTCAATCAATCGTTTCGCTTCTTCACCGCCGGTAATATCTGTTGCGTATCCATTCTCGACAATAATTTTTATCGGCTCTTTTACCATACCCACAGAAGCCATTGAACCATCAACGACAACAACACCATTGGAAATTCCTTCAACAGGC
This sequence comes from Ignavibacteriota bacterium, assembly GCA_016191715.1. Classification (GTDB taxonomy): domain Bacteria; phylum Bacteroidota; class Ignavibacteria; order UBA10030; family SZUA-254; genus FW602-bin19. The sequence continues at coordinate 4,722 of JACPVN010000164.1, forward strand.
GCAAGATACGCTTCCCCCGTTGGAAGATTTCCCCACTGACCCTTTTCCTTGAACAACCCGGAACTTGCGTGTGCCTTTCTTCCTTTGATAGGCATGGAGATGTCTGTCCCTCGCGGCGCTTTTACTTTGATTGTTTCCGTCTTTTCCATCAATGCACATAACTTGAATGTTCGTTCGGCAATGCGGTTGTAATCCGCGTTCATGCAACGAATCATAATTTCTTCTGTCACGCCCGGCAACGTACCGACGCGGATTCCCCGTTCACTTGCGGCACGCCGTGAATCTGTGTGCGTCAATGATTTCGATGTCGGGCAGAGGACTACATCCGCAACCTTCATCAGTGCTGCTACTTCCTCCGGCGGTTCTTCGCCGTTCGTTTTACGGGGAAGCATTTCCACCAGCAAGACTTCGTTTCCTAAATCTTTTGTGGCTTGCCAGAGAGCGTAGCCAATATTGCGTAACGGCTCGTCGGTGATTATCAATACTTTTTCATTTTTTTTCACACCCATGCAGTCGCGAACTGCCACCGTGGATGAAGATAATAATTCTTTTGAAATTTCCATTGCAAATATCTTTCTAAATTTTATTCCCATTTACTTTGACGTATTAACTGTTATCGTCTCCAACCCGTGCGCATTCGATCCCGTCTCACTTCGTCTCAAAAGAAAAGCAAACAGAAGTCCGAACAATCCTAAGCAGGAAAATATCCACATGCCGAGTTGATATCCAGCAGGATTTTCTGCACTTGCGACGGAATAATCATTCGCCCAGCCAATCAACAAATTAAAACCGGAAAGTCCGATGTTCTGAATCAACGTCATCAATCCATAAGCGGTTCCAAGTTTCGATTGTTCAACAACGTACGCGACGGAGGGCCACATGATTGCAGGAATCAATGAGAATGCAATTCCCATCATCGCCATCGGGACGTACAGTGAAATGTGCGTGTATCCCATCATCAGATAGACAGGGATAAGAAGCATCGAACCGAACATCATGAAGAGTGAACGTTTGCCGATTCTGTCAACCATCAACCCGAAGAGCGGAGTGGCTATCATTGCAAACAGCGTCAACATGCTTGAAAGGAAACCGCCGGTTTCGCGCGTCACTCCATGCGCTTCCATAAAAAACTTTACCGCAAATGTTTGGAACGGAAAAATGCCGGAATAAAATGTTATGCACAAAGCGACGATGAACCAATACGAAGTCCCGAATTTGAAAATATCTTTGAAGACAACTTTATCCGTTCCACCGGCTTCACTAAGTGAATACACTTTTTCCGAACGGGACTCGAGGAGCCAGTAAAATATTGCACCGACGATACACATCGTTCCGAATGCAACGGAAATAAGCAATGGCGCTTGCCAGCCATCGTACGCAAAACTTGCCCACGACGGAGAATTAAGTGCAGCAAAAGAACCAAGCCGTGCTATCGTAAGGTTGATTCCAAACGCGAAACTTAACTCTTTTCCTTTGAACCACTTTGCAATCGCAGTCGTGACAGCGACAATCAATGATTCCGCACCAAGACCAAATACCAAACGACCGGTCGCCATACCGTTAATAGGTGAATCCGGAAGCACAAATGGTATAAAAACAACACCAACAAGAAGAACTAAAACAAATCGTCCTGAAACTTTTTTCAAGTTACGATGAAGAAGTATATAGGCAGAAAGCCAATTGATAAAAGCTAAACCTGTAATCCCAAGAATTATATACAA
>JACPVN010000206.1 GCA_016191715.1 Ignavibacteriota bacterium
AGCGCGTGAGTTGTATAAACAGTTCATGAAGAAATATCCCGACAGCAAATACTACGACGACGCCGTTGCGGATTTGGATGATATGGATGTCTCGTTTGTCTTTTCTACATCAGGCGACAGCAACGTTGCAGTGGTAAAGACGATTCCGGGAAAAGGATTTACGTATGGGGTCGGAACAACCTACAACATTGCTAAACAGCAAATGCGTTCGTCGGAGCGAATGTTACAACGACAACTTAACCGTCTGTACACGCCGCGACCTTCTGCAATCACCGTTACCGGCTCGCTCGCACCGGTTCATTCGTGGGAAAAACTTGACAAGGAAACTCAACTCCGCATGGATGCTCTGAACGCGCTCGGCGAACGGAAAGATGATGAGATGTCTTACAACGCGTTAACAACAATCGCGACTGATGCAAAACAACATCACCAACTCCGGGTTGCGGCGATGGAACTGTTACTTGATTTCAAAAAACACGACCCGCTTCCCGTCCTGCTTGAAGTGGCGAAGAAAGATATGAGTCAGGAAATTCAGAACAGGGCGATTGATTACATCGGAATGATATCGGGAAATAAAAATCGCTCTGTTGAAACGTTGAGCGAATTATTTTCTGTTATTCCGAAATACCGCACCGAACAATTGATGACAATTCTCAGTTCAGTGGCGGAAATCGGCAACGAGAAGGCGGTTGTGTTTCTTACAGATGTTGCACAAACAAACGAGAACTATGATTTGCGTCGCGATGCGGTGTATTATCTGGGAAGCATCGGAACTGACAAGGCGCGTGAAGCGTTGTTTGAGATTATGACGGGGAAGAAGGAACGATAATTTTCTCATCACTATATATCAGAGTAGTTCCAAAAAAATAAAGATGTCATTCCAACGACCAGTTTACCGTGAGGAGGAATCTCTATTTTCGGGTTGATTCGAGATTCCTCACCCCGCCAAAGACGGAGATTCGGAATGACAGTTTTATGTTTTTTGAACACTCCTATTTCTCATCATTACTTCTAACCTGATTTGTTATATTGGTACTACGTGTAATCAGATAGCGCTACTGCAGAATTAGTAGAATCAAAAGAAAGGAACTTTCTCCATTCTTTCGAATTAATTACTGTGGTTGTGCAATCAAGAAATAATCTCTTATGATGTACTAATTTCAGAAAGCAAGTTATGAACGAGAGCAGATTAAAAAACTCGGTTCTGTTACGGATGATTCTTGTTGGAGTGCTCACCTTAGTATTGTTAGTTCCAACAGTGATGATAGAGTCGTTAATTGTTGAACGACAACAACGACGTGATGAAGCAGCAACAGACGTAAGTCGGGGTTGGGGAGGTGGTCAAGTATTGACAGGACCAATTTTATCGGTTCCCTATATCAAAAATATTTCAGAGCAGTATGGAAGCGTCCAACACTCAAAAGAGTACCTGCAAATTCTTCCGGAACATTTATCCATCAACTCCTCCCTTGACCCGAACGTGAGATACCGAGGAATTTATGAGGTGATACTTTACAATTCAACCGTGAACATTTCCGGCGATTTTTCACTCCTCACTCTGCAAGAACAAAAAATTCCGGTTGAACATTTGCTGTGGGAAGAAGCGTCTGTCACACTGGGAATTTCCGACCTCAAAGGAATAAAAGATTCCGCGCAACTGAAATGGGAACAAGAACCATATTCACCGAAAGCAGGCACTGATGTTCTCTCCGGTATTCACTCAGGAGTGAGATATTTCCCGAAAATCACACAGACAAAAGAACATTATTCGTTTTCTCTTCAGTTACATCTCAACGGTGCAACAGACTTTCGGGTTGTTCCGGTTGGTAAAGAAACATCAGTGATGGTATCGTCAACATGGAGCAATCCAAGTTTTCTTGGGAGTTTTTTGCCGGAATCAAGAACAATTTCATCGAACGGGTTCGAGGCGAACTGGAGAGTACTCGAATTAAACAGAAATATCCCGGATGACCTGACCGATGTTGACAATAATGTTGAAGAAAATGCTTTTGGAGTTCGGCTGCTTGTTCCTGTTGATGAATACCAGAAAACGATGAGGTCGGTAAAATACGCAGTGATGTTTATTGCATTAACATTTCTCGCATACTTTCTTACAGAAGTACTCGGGAAGATACTCCTTCATCCGGTCCAATATGGATTAATAGGATTCGCGTTAGTTCTTTTTTATGCGCTTCTCCTTTCATTGTCTGAACATGTCACCTTTAACGTTGCATATTTTATTTCCAGCATCAGTATCATTGGGTTGATAACAGTCTATACAAAATGGATCACCCGTAGTGGAAGAATCGTGATGATAATTCTTAGTGTCCTCGTGTTGCTGTATAGTTTTCTCTACGTTACGTTACAACTTCAGGACTATGCATTGTTGTTAGGAAGTTTGGGGCTATTACTCATCCTCTCGTTCGTCATGTACCTGACGAGAAAAATTGATTGGTTTTCTTTAACATCAGGTGACCCTTCGTAGGGGACATAAAAAAGTCAACAGAGAAAGAGAGTCACTGTATTCAGTGACTCTCTTTCTCTGTGATAATAGCAGTCACTTCGATTTCCACCACCAACTCCGGCGCGATAAATGAAGAAACCTCTACCATCGTCGTCACCGGTTTGATTGTTCCAAACACATCTCCGTGCGCTCGCCCTATTTCTTCCCATCGTGAAATATCTTTGACAAAGATTCTTGTCCGAACAACATCTTCAAACGAAGCATCACACGCTTGCAATGCCTTCGCGATTTTTTGTAAGATGAATTTTGTTTGCTCGTACGGATTATCGTTGCCGATAACATTTCCATCATCATCAACGGCGGCGGTGCCTGCAACTTCAATGATGTTCCCGACACGAATCGCTCTGCTGTACCCGACGATTGCATCCCACTTTGTTCCTGCCGGAATTTGTGTTCGTTCAATCATACTTCTCCGAAAGAAAATCGTACTGCTTCCTGCGCGTGAATCAATGTTGTATCAAACAACGGAACGATCGCATCTTCCTGGTTGACAAGCAACCCGATTTCAGTGCATCCTAAAATGATTCCTTCCGCTCCGCGCTCTGTTAATTTATTCATGATGCTTTTGTAGTGATTTCTCGAACCCTCATTGACGATGCCATGAACAAGTTCATCAAAAATTATACGATGAATAGTTACCCTCTCATCATCATTGGGAATGAGAATGTGAAGACCGTTCGATTCCAACTTCGATTTATAGAACTCCTGTTCCATCGTGTACTTTGTTCCAAGCAATCCAACAGCAGAAATATGTTGTTGTTTGATTTGCTTCGCCGTTGCCTCAGCAATGTGAAGAAACGGAATATTGACATGATTTTGAATTTGTGTAGCGACTTTGTGCATTGTGTTCGTACACAGAATAAAAAACTCCGCTCCGGCTTGTTCGAGATTTATTGCCGCATCATTGAGAATGATTCCCATCTCTTCCCATCTTCCCTCCCGTTGCAAGCGTTCGATTTCTTCAAAGTCAACGCTGACCAAAACGCACTTTGCCGAGTGAAACCCGCCGAGTTTGCGTTTCACTTCTTCATTGATGATGCGATAATAATGGAGTGTTGATTCCCAACTCATCCCGCCGATAAGACCGATTGTTTTCATAGATTACGTTGGACTAATGTAGAATATTCTTAACAGAAACTCAACAACTTCATGTAACCGCAAAGCACACAAAGAAGACGCAGAGGACGCGAAGTTACTGATACCGTTTTATAATTTCTTCAATCGAAATCTTATCAACCAAGAGTTGAGAAGATTCACTCCCGTAAATCCATTCATCGAAAAACTTCTTGAGATTTTTCTTTGAGGTTCTCTCCGCTCTTTCCTGAAATTCTTTGAAGTCAATTGATTTGTTCTCGAACTCCACACCCAAAGTTTTGATGAGTGTTCTGAACGCTTCATCTCCAATTACTTCATGCAATACGTACAACGACCACGCGCCTTTTATGTACGACATTTGACCAAGTTCTGCTTTCCCGTACTCTGCAATCGGTGTTTCACCATATTTCTTGTCATAGTTCACCCACCGAAGAAACATATTCCGGCTTCGTTCCATATCATCAAGAAATGCCTGTTCACCATTGAACTCTTTGATTGCAAGCGTCTCAAAGTAAGAGGCAAATGCTTCATCAAAATATCTGCAACGTTGTACTTCGGGTTTTGCGCTCACGTCCCATGTATGACCTATTTCATGATACACTTCCGATAATTTATTCGTATCGCGAAACGCGGCAGATGTTTGCATGAAGTAATAATCGCCTGCCTGTGAACCCCAACCATCGGGAATTTCTATCGCCGTATAACCCTGATAATTTTTCACCTCGCCAAACAATCGTGAGTAAAGCGCAATCACGTTCTTCATCCCGCGAAGAACATTGAGCGCACCGACAGAATCTTCCGGCATGGCATAGATGAATAATTTTCGTTCTTCATCTTTGATGGTAATAAACTTCCCCGCCGCGATATCCATTCTCCATGTCGGTACTTTGCTGTTGAATATAAATGTCGTTGAATCATTCTTCTCGATAATATTTTGAAGAACACCGCCGCACGCAACAGTGTAATGTTTCGGAACAGTGACATCGAGATTGTAGGTAAATAATTGAAAGAGAATCGAAGTCCGTTCTGAAAAAGATGGTTTTGAGAGAAGTGGATACGCCAGGACATCCGGACGAAGCAACGAATATTGTTCATCAATCCTGTCGTGTGTGTACGCCATAACTTCCGGGTAACCATAGATTGAACCATGATACTTTATGACGATGACGAGCGATTGTTTTGGAAGAAACGGAGTTGGTAATGAAACCGTGACAACATTTGACTGAAGTGTTGCCGCATCATCAAATCGCTGAACATCCTGAGTGAAATGTAATGCTTCCCCTGATTCACTGGTGACTGATTGAACATCAAGCAAACGATACAACACAAAGGGAAGTTCGCTGAACGATTGTTCTGTTGTATTGGTGATTGTTATTTGAGCAATCGCGCTCAGCGACTCATCTTTGGGAAAGAGTTGTATGTTGAGAGTGTAATGAGAAATTGCCGGAAGTTGAGAAAGAACGGTCGCAGGAAGTAGCAAAGCGAAAATGATGAATGGTAAAGAAGTTCGTTTCATGGTTCATCCTGATTGTTGTACCAGTGAAACGGAGTGAGTGTGAAAAGGTTACAGGGTTAAGGGCTTGGTTAACGGTTCATAGTTGGCGGTTCGTGGTTTTGACTTTGATTGACTATTCACAAATATCAATTCATTTTTTGTAAGTGTGTAGTAGTCAGAGTTCTCTACTAATGAGGGCAAGTTTTCCTTGCAAATCTTGTGTTCGTTTTAAACTGCTCGTTTCATTGGCACTTGATGGTATTCCAAATCATAGAGATTTTCTTTCAATACTTCAGAGGCATCTAACACCTCAATGCCAACTATTTGATTGTTTTCATCCAAATCCATACTTACGCCGGGAATAATGTCAATATTATGATGCGCAATATTGTCTCGTAGTTCGATATACAGTCCATCTACTTCTTTATCATATAATATTTTCATGGTTGTCAATCCTTTGGAGTTTGTTCTTTTATTGTTGCTGTTATAATAATTGTCTTGTTTTCTTCTTCCACATAAGTAACTTTTATGAATCGGTCATAATACGAACACCATGCGTTCTTTCTGCCTTTGATTTCATCTTTCACAAAGAGAGAATTCCTAACAGCATGCTCTACCTCTTCCTGAGTAATCTTGAACTTTCTCATTCTGTTTTTCGCATGTCTCGAAAAGAACATAGGATTTGTTAAGCGTCGCAGATACGTAATTCAATACCTGATTATTTAATAGGCAAAGACATCCATCGAAACAGACTTCACGGGTTTAGTTTTTCCATGAACGATAAGTCGGACTTTCTCTGTCGTTTCCCTGCTAAAGATTCGTTCGCCGCAACGGGAACAAATTTCTGCCGGAATGTTTTTCACGAGAAGATGCTTCCGCTCAATTTCAAATGCTTCACGTAGTACAGAATGACTAAACTCTGTAGAACCACAGACATGACATAGTGCATATTTTTCACTCCGTTTCGCCCGTTCACCCATTCACCGTTTCGTTAAATTACTACGGGCTTACCGCATCCAACTGCACGGTACGAGTTACAGTTTGTCCACCAAGAACTACAACATTCTGTTCTATTTGACTCATGAATGCATCGCCGGTGTCAAGTATTCCGTTGTTGTTAACATCGAGATACACCTGCACGCATCGTCCGCCGGCAAGTGCGTTGCTGAACGTATGTGAGTTCGGAGTTCCTGCGCTGAGCGTAACACCGGTGTATGTTCCTGTGCTTTGGGCCGGAGTTCCAACACCGCAATCTTTAAGAATGAAACGTAGTGTACCGGTTAATCCGCACGCAGGACCTGTACAGGTAACGTCTATCACTGCATTGCCGGTGGTTGGTGTTCCGCCGCAGAAGAGACAGGAAATATCAAGTGAAATATTTGCATCGTTGTATGCGATGATATTTACATTCTGTGCTGAGATGGTTGCCTGTTGTCCGGGTTGTGCGGGGTCGGTCAAAACCAAATCGAACGAATATGTTCCGGGACCGAGATTGGGTATTTGATACGTACCTGCAGAACAACTTACATTGTAATTTCCTGCCGAAGGTCCGTTTGCAGTAATGCTGATGTTTCCGCCTGTCGGACAATTTGCCCCACCGTTCACAGTCCAGTTGATTGTTGCTGAACCGACCATCGGTCCGGTAATGAAATCAAGATTCACATTTGCTGTTTGATTTGTAAGAATGGTAATGCTTTCTACGCGCTGACTGAGAAGTGTATTTCCCGCATCTAGCAAGTCGGCAACCATCGTGTAAGTTCCTGATGGAATATTGTTCATTGTTAATTGCCCGTTCGAGCATGGTTCAATCATTGGCGAAAGATTTCCGACTGTGAGACGTACGCTTGTGGAATTCGCGCTCGAACATCCTGTGCTTGCAACTTGTCCGTCAATCGTCCACGCAAAATGAAGTGAGCCGATAATCAGCGGCGCGTTGAAATTGATCGGAAGCATCAGGTTCTGATTTGCCGCGACATAAATAGATTGATTAATCGTCGAAAGAACATTGTTCGAGGGGTCAAGCAGTTCGGCTGTGAATGTGTGATTTCCAGCCGTGATGTCGGAGAGCGTGTACGCGCCGTCTCCGCACGTGCGAAGAACCGGCGAATAGCCATCAACCGTAATGCGTGCTTGAGATGAATTCACCTGCGGGCATAACAAGTTTGGGGCTTGACTGTTAATCGTCCACGCAACATTGATGTCTCCATGTCCGATGGAAATTGTTACGGGAATTGTCACTGTACGAACCGGGTCGGATGCATCCTGAACCGTTATCGAAGTTGTTCCGGCGGCTTTCGGCGTTACCGTGAGAACTCCAATTGTTGCAATTGTTGCCGTGCAAAACGTGGTGTCGGGTCCGACTTGAATCGAGTAAGGAGTCTGTCCTCCGGAAACAGCAACTGACCCAACCATTCCTGTTGAAATACTGAGCGCCGCTGGTTCTGCAAGGAGCGGAGTCGTATCAATCGGAATGTCATCTTCACATGAAATAAAGATGAGACTGCTTGCGAGAAGTAGGAACACACTATATGATAAGAGTAATATTTTTTTCATATCCGATTCTTCCCGGGTAATACATCAAGAAATAAAGCCCCGACGGGCAGAATGAAGGTACAAAATTTTGTTGAGGGTATCAATAAAGTTTTACAGAAAAATATTTTTTTTATTGAAGGACTAACGATTTCCGGACAAAAATTCTTCACAAATCAGCACATCTTCCTCACTTCCGAGAAATACAGGAGTATGCTGATGCAACGCTGTCGGTTGAACTTGAAGAATGCTGTGTTTTCCGTTACTGGAACGCCCGCCTGCCTGCTCAATAATAAATGCCATCGGATTACATTCATAACAAAGCCGCAATTTTCCTTCGGGATTATTTTTGTCGCCGGGGTACGCAAAGATGCCGCCGTAGAGCAACGTCCGGTGCGCATCGCCCACCATCGTACCGATGTACCGAAGCGAATACGGGCGATTGGTTGTTTTATCTGTTTCTTTGAGATAATCAACAAAGTATTTCATTCCGTCATCCCAATTTCGATAATTCCCTTCGTTCATACTGTAGATTTTTCCTTTCTTCGGAACGCGGATATTTTCATGCGAAAGCAAAAACTCACCAACCGACGGGTCGAGCGTGAATCCATGCACACCTCTCCCGGTAGTATAGACAAACATGGTGCTTGTTCCATAAATAATATATCCGGCGGCAAGTTGTTTATATCCGGGTTGAAGACAATCCTCAAGTGTTCCTTTTCCTTCTTTTGAAACGCGTTCGTAAATTGCAAAGATTGTCCCCAGCGTAATGTTCGCATCAATGTTTGATGAACCATCGAGCGGGTCGAACAGGAACACATACTTACCTGCTTTGTAATGGTCGGGGATGTGAAGAATATCTTCATTCTCTTCCGATGCCATTACACAGACATGACCGCCATGGTCCATCGCACGATATACTGTCTCATCCGCGAACTCATCAAGTTTCTTCACAACATCTCCACTTACATTGAGGCGATGTGTTGTTCCGAGAATGTTCACAAGGCCTGCTTTACTAACTTCGCGCCAGACTAGTTTAGCGGCAAGAGATAAATCATGCAGTAAGCCGGTAAATTCTCCGGTCGCGTTCGGGTGCAGTTGTTCCTGCTCGTTGATGAACCGTTCGAGCGTCATAAATTTTTTGGTTGATGTCATCGGGTGCTTTTTCTTTGATAGAATATGTTGTTGGCGTGAAAATGTAGCAAAAGGAATCCAGTTTATCAAACGCCCGTTTTCGTTTTACGAATTGACAGTGTTCAATAGATATAGAGTGTAGGGTGTTGAGAGGAGAGGAAAACGTATTTTTGAATTTTTCATTTTGGCTTTTGTTTACAACCCGTAGAGAATTGATTGTTTTTGTCTATTTTGGCAATCATAACTATATTGGGTCGAAAATTTTAGCACTTCTCTTTATAACCACTCAGAAACTGAAACTACATCCATGAAGATAGCAATTTGTATCAATCATGTGCCGGACACAGAAACAAAAGTGAAGCCAGGTACCGATAGAAAAACTATTGATAAATCAGGCGTAAACTCTATTCTCAATCCCTACGATGAATTTGCCATTGAAGCGGGACTCAAACTAAAAGAACAATTTGGCGGAGAAACGTTTGCCCTTTCGCTCGGCGGCGATACACACAAGGAGACACTCCGCAAAGCGCTTGCAATGGGAGTCGAGAAAGCCGTTCTCCTCAAAGACGATTCTGTCCGTGATTCTTTTTCAGTTGCGTATGCGCTTGCAGAAGAATTGAAACAGCGCTCTCCCGATTGCGTTCTCTTTGGAAAACAAT
>JACPVN010000207.1 GCA_016191715.1 Ignavibacteriota bacterium
ACTTTTCACTATCACTGATCAGCCTCTCCCATCACTGGGTCAATGCTTCCGATGATTGCAACAACATCGGAGATGAGCTGACCTTTGACGAGAGTCGGCATCGCTTGTAAATTGACGAAAGATGGTGAGCGGATTTTCAATCGCCACGGAACACCTTCTCCTTTACTGACGATGTAAAATCCGAGTTCCCCTTTCGATGCTTCGATTGCGTGATAGACTTCTCCGACCGGAGGATTGATTCCAAAATTCACAATCATGAAATCATGTATCAATTCTTCCATCTTGCCATAGACTTTTTCTTTTCTCGGAAGAACTTTCTTCGGGTTTGATGCGTGAATCGGTCCTTGCGGCATTTTCTCTAAACATTGTCGGATGATTTTCACGCTCTCGCGCATTTCTTGCAATCGAACATAGAAGCGAGCAAGCGTATCTCCATCATCGTAAACCGGAACGTGGAAATCAAGTTCGTTGTACACGAGATAAGGATGATCGCGTCGCAGGTCATGGTCAACGCCGCTACCGCGAAGATTCGGTCCCGTCCAACCAAGATTGATTGCATCTTCTTTTGACATTACTCCAATCCCCTCGCATCGCTGAATGAAGATGCGATTCTTAAGAACCAACTTCTCACACTCAATTAACTTTTCACTTTTAATTTATAATTGATTTATGTTAAGCGAAGAAAACCTAAAAAAAGTTGAAAAGCTCAAACCGCGATTTCAAACGACACAGGCGTTAACTCTTCCTGTCTTGTGGATGATACAACAGCAACATGGCTGGATTTCGTCTGAAGCAATGCTGTATGTCGCGCAGTTGTTGAATGTTCCGGTGAGTCATGTCTATGGCGTGGTTACATTCTACACGATGTACAACCAAAAGCCGGTCGGGAAATATCACCTGCAAGTCTGCACAAATGTCTCCTGCATGTTGAACGGCGGTGAAGAGTTACGTGACCATGTATGTGAACGACTCGGTGTGAAACTCGGAGAAACAACATCGGACAGCAGGTTCACGGTTACGGAAGTTGAATGTCTCGGCTCGTGCGGCACCGCCCCGATGATGCAAGTGAACGATGACTACTTCGAAAATATTTCGCTTGAACAGGTGGATGAATTGTTGGAGAAACTGAGTTGAATCTGGTTAGTGGTTTGAGTTTTGCGGTTTGATTATAAATGCAAATGGTAGGACAGACGTCCCCGTCTGTCTCGTCTGTCCATGTTGTTTGCCATAACATTGAAATAAAAATGATTGAATTTGAAAAAATAATACTTACGGAAATTCCGAACCTACATAAGATTGATATCTATGAACAATACGGAGGATATACAGCGCTTCGAAAAGCGTTAGGAATGACCCCCGATGCCGTCATTGATGAAGTGAAGAAATCAAACCTGCGCGGTCGTGGCGGTGCGTGTTTTCCCGCAGGATTGAAATGGTCGTTCATGCCGAAACAGAGCGCGAAGCCGAAATATCTCTGCGCAAACGGAGATGAGAGTGAACCTGGAACATTTAAAGACAGACAAATATTCGAACTCAACCCTCATGTCTTTATCGAAGGCGCGTTGATAGAAGCGTTTGCAATCGGTGCGCAGATGGTTTATGTGTACATTAGAGGTGAATATAAAAAGTGGATTGACTTGCTTCAAGTTGCTATTGATGATGCGTATGAAAAAGGATACATCGGACAGAACATACTCGGTTCCGGTTTCAGTACTGATATGCAAGTTTATCGTGGTGCAGGTGCATACATTTGTGGTGAAGAATCATCGTTAATGAATTCAATCGAGGGAGGACGAGGTTACCCGCGCGTGAAACCACCGTTTCCTGCACAATCGGGAATGTGGGGCTGTCCGACAACAGTCAACAATATTGAAACAATCAGCAATGTTCCGGCGATAATGAATCGTGGGTGGGAATGGTACTCGAAAATTGGAGCGCCGAAACATCCGGGTCCGTTACTCTACGGCATCAGCGGACATGTGAACAAACCGGCAGTGTTGGAATTGCCAACCGGCGTTCTTCTTACTGATTTGATTTACGATTATTGCGGCGGAGTGAAAAATGGAAAGAACATCAAAGCGGTTATTCCCGGCGGCTCATCAACTATGTGGCTGCGCGGAGAAGAACTTGAAGGCGTTCGCATGGATGCTGATTCACTCAAAATAGTCGGCACTTCTATTGGAACTGCGGGCGTGATTGTCATGGATGAAGATACGGATGTCATTAAAGTTCTCACACGCATTGCACATTTCTATCATCATGAATCGTGCGGACAATGCACGCCATGCCGAGAAGGTACGGGATGGATGGAAAAGATTCTCAAGCGATTTCTTGCAGGCGAAGGAACGATGCAGGATATTGATTTACTTCTCGACGTTGCAAACAACATCGAAGGAAATACAATTTGCGCACTCGGCGATGCCGCCGCATGGCCCGTACAAAGTGTGATTAAAAAATTCAGAGGAGAGTTTGAAAAGCGTGCGAAGAAATCACCGACGGTTTCGCAGTATGTGAAGCCGCCGCATCTTGTCGAAACAATGCTAAATGTCTGATTACATCAGACATCAAAATACTTACATCTTCTTACAATTTAAGATTTTAGATTCAAGATTGTTGATTATCCCGGCGAATGTTGTTCTTATACGTTAGGTGAATCTGAATTTCAGTTGAATATTTTATGTTCGTGAAACCTTTGCAAGATTACCCACTAATTATTGTGTGCCCCTTCTGCAACCCACCTACGCAAGCCACGAATTTGATTTTCATTGAGTGGACTTCTATTCCACGGCATTCTTCGGGGTCCATCGTAACCGTTTATTCCTTCAACACTCCAAATCAATATACTGTTGTCAGGGTCGCCGGGTGTCACAATATCTATTCTGTTCATCATGTTTTGGTATGAATCGAGACTGAAGCCACGTCGGTCAAGAAAAGTGTCCGGCCCATGACATCCACCGAAAGCACAGGCACGGTCAAACAATGGTTGCACGTGCTTTCCGTAACTGACATTGGTTTCAGGGAAAACTATTTCGTTCACTTTTTCTTCGGTTGTATCGTCTTCACAGGCGAGGTTTATTAAACTCCATGACAGGAGAAGTGAGAGAGCAAGAAAACCTGTTCTTCTGCCGTGGGTAAAAATATTTATTAAGCGTTTCATTCTTTTCATCAAATATACTTAACAACAACAAACGTAATATCATCGTGCTGTTCTGCCGAACCTTGGAACTGTTGAACAGAACGCATCAACTCTTCTTGAAGTTCCGAGGCGGATTGTTTGCGGTTTGTTTCCACCAAGTTACAAATTGTGTCTTCGCCAAACAAGACTTGTTGGTCATTCATTGCTTCTGATAAACCATCCGAGTAGAAGAAGAACAACGAATCAGAGTGAAGCGGACGTTTTACTTCTTCCAGACTTTGCTCGAATATCGGTCCTCGTTCCAAACCAAGCCCGATTCCCTTCGAGCTGAGGTATTCAAATATTCCGTTCGTTCCTATGATTGCTTTGTTATGTCCGGCTCGGCAAATTTGTACAGTATTGTTTTCCAAATCAAACAGGGCAAGTACCATTGTAATGAAAGATTTTCGTTCGATGCCTTCATACAACCGACGATTGACGTGAATGAGCATGTCTCTTGGTGATTCATACATGTGCGATGCAAGTTGAATCATTCCCTGAATTTTCGACATGTACAACGCGGCAGACATTCCTTTCCCGGAAACATCGGCAACAACCACCAGGAGTTTCTTCGGTGCAAGTTGAATGTAATCGAAGTAATCGCCGCCGACAGAGAGCGCAGGAAGCGAAAGTCCTGAAATGTCGAGTCGCTCAATAGTCGGACTTTGTTTCGGAAGAAGACTTTGCTGGATTTTTCTTGCAATTTCAAGTTGCTCTTCCATCTTTTGTTTTTCAAGTTCAGAGAGATGCAAGCGACCGTTTTCAATCGCAATCGCCGCCTGACTTGCAACTGTCGAGAGCAAATCAATATCTTCCTGTGAATACACTTTGCCCGACATCTTTGCCCCAACATTAATTGTTCCAATCAATCTATCTTGCAAAAACATCGGCACAGAAAGCACCACATCCGATTGCAGAATCTTCTCTTTGTCTTCATCAGAAAGTGGAACTGAGTCAGGTTCTTCCGCCAATAATCCGAATGACTGCGGATGTTTTGTCTTCTTTAATAATTCGATGAGACCGTTTTGACTTTGTATAAATTTTGAATACTGTTCAGGAATATTCTTCGAGACAGAGGAACATCCTTCTTTTTCATCACACAAAACAACAGAAATCTTTTCGACATGCATCGTCGTCGAAATTCGATTGACAATTGAGTGAAGAATTTGTTCAAGGTTCATCAGGCGCGGAAGTTCCTGGCTGAATTCAAGAAGCGCTTTTTGATAATTGTATCGTTCCTGATAGAATCGTCTGTCAACTAATGCCTGAGTTCGTTTTTTGACCGGTTCAAACACCAATGCAATGGAAATTAGCGCGAGTGCATTGACGAGTTTGTTTTCTTCTGTTCCCATAAAGTATGTCAAAAGATTTCCAACACCGAACACGATGAACAAATAAATCGAAGCAAGCGCGGCGGTTACCGTTCCATAAATCAAACTTCGTTTGATTATCAAATCAATATCCATGAGACGATAACGGAAGATGCTGTAGCCAAATGCTATCGGAACGTTGATGATGAGTATTCCGGGAATGAACATCGCGGGATTCAGGAAAATCAAAAAAACATTGACACGACCGATAATAAAGATGTACAGGAAAGCGGCAATGCCGACTATTGCGGAAAAAAGAATCGGACGCAGTTCTTTTCTTTTTGATTTATCAATTCGTTTGAAATAACTGTGAGCAAAGATTAGCAAACCGCCAACGTAAAACAAGTACGGCGAAAGGAACGGAATAAATGCCCATGGATTATTCTGTCCTTGAATGAAGAATATGCCGGCAAAAAAGGTAATGCTAACAATATATAAAGCCCATCGAATCCAACGTTTCTGAAATTCTTTTCGTTGAACGGGGAAGAAGAAGAAAAACCGTAGGAAAAGCGGAGGTGCAATGATACGGGAAAATCCCGCACCTAATCCCAGAACTATTTTTTTTAACCAAAAACTCTCGTTCGTGAAATCAGGAAATACGAGTGCGAAAAAGAGCATTGAGATAATGCTGTAATGTGCAAACATCTGTTGAATCACGCCTTGAGGTTTAGTCATTACCACGACATATCCGACTATCAGGAATCCTAAACCGAGCAGAAAATTTGCAAAGTAAACGACGTTAAAAATTTTTAGTATTTGAATTTTTGTTTCAACACGTCCCGATGGTTTTCCTACAAGGTACGTTGCGTATTCTCCCGAAGGAACATTGTTGA
>JACPVN010000208.1 GCA_016191715.1 Ignavibacteriota bacterium
GTAGTGATTTTGTGTAGTGGTTTCTGGTTGTATTTTCTGGTAGTGGTTTCTGGTTGTAATTTCTGGTAGTGGTTTTTGGTAAGGCGGTGTTCATTGTTGTATCTCCTTTATTTCGTTGGCAAGTTTTTCTCTCAGTTCGCGCACTCCCATGCCGTTCATCCGTTTCACCCAGGGGTAAAACGTATCTTCTTTTTCAAATCCTAACTTATCAGCAATCTCATATCCTTTCAGTCCATTACTCATGAGTAGTTCATGAAGAAGTTCGTTTTTCATTTTATCGTGACTCTGCTTTATCGTCATGCCCGTAGCGCGGCGATAAAGTTTATCAAGGTTTGCCGGGTCTATCTTAAAATAGATTCCCATTTCTTTCACACGACATTCTTTGTGTATGTTTGCTATCAAATACATTTCAATTTTTTGTATCAACTCATGATGATTGTTCATCGCTTCCCCCAGCACAAAAATATTGTCGTGCATTGCTTGCCGCTTTCGGTTTACAACTCATAGAGCGAGTATTGTTTATCGTTCTTCTCTTCATCTTGCAACCTTTCATGTAATAATAGTGTGAATTACTTTATAAGAGAGAGAGAGAGAGTGGGTGGATGTGTCGCTACATCCTGATGCCTTCACACTCTCTGGCTTTACGTTGTGAAGTTAAGGAATGTGATTGTAAATAGCAATTTTCTACTATCAAATTTTATACATTAAACAACAAACCCGCCCCGCTTTTCAGCAGGACGGGTTTGATTTGTTATGAGTCGGTTAAAATTCGGTTACTTCGAGGAAGTAGTCGTGCGGGAACTTGCCGTTGCTTTCCCTCCGGCTTCTGCTCGTACTCTAATTTTTTAAAATTCGTTACAAAAAAATCAATACTTTCACCCCTGCCTGCCGGCGGGCACGGCGCCGAAGGCAGGCAAGACTACTGAGTATTCATATATTCTGTACTCATTTCAACAGAACAACTTTCCTCACATCAGAAAAATCTCCCGCAACCATTCGAACCTGATAAATTCCGCTCGACATTCCTTCAGCATTCCATTCTGTAGTTTTGAATCCTGCGTCTTTCATGCCATCAACAATTGTGGCTACTTCTTCACCGAGCATATTATACACTTTCAATGTTACCCAACCGGAAACCGGCAACTGAAAACTGAAAACTGTTTTCGGATTAAATGGATTCGGAAAGTTCTGGTGCAACGCAAACGTTGTCGGAAGAGAAACCGCACTTCCTTCGTTAAACCGGAGTTGGAGAGTATTTGATCGAAGCGAGACAGTCCCTGAGTTTTTCAATTCTGTTTTCCCGTTCTCCGATTCGAGAATCCATCGTCCGTTTTGATTGGACTGAATATTCCATTCTATAGTTAAGGGATAATCAAGCGATTGAATCAAGATGGGAAATGATTTATTTTCTTCGTTCACTGCCTCGACAAAACGTTGTGAAGCAAACCGCACATCGAATGCATCGGAAGGGGGGACGGGAGGAAGTTCAAAAAATTCTTCCGGCAACTTTTGAGATTCAATTTTACCAAAGTATAGCACTTGCTTATGATTGTAATTATCTTTTATCGTTAATGTGTTCAAACGGGATAGAGTTTGTTCGGCAATCTCTTCGGTGTTTGAAGATTTCGCAAACGCCGACATAACCAACTTTCCGCTTGCAGAAGTTTTTACCCAATATCCTTTCCCCGGTTGAAGTGTTGTCGCCGCCTGATAACTTCCGTCAAAACCATAAAAGGAAGACGAAACAATACCTGATGGAATGCTTGTAATTTTTGAAGTGAGAATGGAAACACCCGGTGCGCCAATAATACTCCATTTGTTTTGCACATTGATTGTATCTCGTAATGTAACCAAACCGGTCAATTGTAGAGAATCGGTTGCATCGAACTTTAACCAATATCCTTGTCCATGCTTGAGGGAATCTTCCGGAACATAACTGCCCTCATACATAAACGCTTGAGTGACCGCGTTAGGAAATAGTGTACTCAC
Organism: Ignavibacteriota bacterium; assembly: GCA_016191715.1. Classification (GTDB taxonomy): domain Bacteria; phylum Bacteroidota; class Ignavibacteria; order UBA10030; family SZUA-254; genus FW602-bin19. The sequence continues at coordinate 1,990 of JACPVN010000208.1, forward strand.
TCGGTTATCAGTTACATCGAGCGGAAGCGAAAGTAAATTCCATGTTGAAGCAATGTTCACATTAAAAGATTGCTCAATATCCGTCGGACCGATATAGACATCATCAATGTACCAACCATCAGCATTATTCGTGGAATTGGAAACAAAGCGAAAACGGACGATCACGGTATCGTTCGTGTAAGCAGATAAATCAACTCGTTCGGTAAACCAATCATCCGGTCCGGCAATGTAATCCGCCCATTCCGGATGCATGTTCATATTATAAACTTTGATTGAAGTCCAACTTTGCCGTTGATTTCGACTTATATCAACAAACCCGAAATCAGCGTACGCGATAATTGCGATAGTGTTGAATTGTAACATTCCGGTATTTCCAAGAATGACCGGAGGCATTTCGATGTATGAAGTTGAGTTGTGCGGATAGAGTCCGCCGGGACTTTCTGTTAAGGAATACGCACCACTTTTCGAGTTTTCGGCTGTTTTGTTCCAGGTTCCCGTACTATAAAATATTGGGAGTGTGGAATCAAAATCTTCAGACATCATCGAAAGAATTCCACCATAAGCAGTTACCGTTGAAGTGGCAGAACTATAGTGAACAGGAGTTTCATTATCCCGCGCTTTGATAAAATATGAATGAAGCCCTAGTGCGTTGTCAGTATATGAACGTGTCTGTCCACTATCAGCAGAGGTTTGAGCCGTGCTATCAAGAAGAACTCCGTCGCGATAAATTAATATATATGCGAGATCGTTTAATGGTGTACCATCTTCCTGTGTTGAAGGATTCTTCCAGCTCAGTAATACACCTCCGGTAGCTTCGGTGGCTGAAAAAGCGGATGGAGTTGTAGGATTAGCATGTCCGCCAGCGTACGCACCTGCAATCGCTCCCGTACTTGAATCAGTGGCGGTAACAGCGCGTAGCGTGTATGTATAATACTGGTGGAGTGTACGGGAGTTATCAGTGTAATTTTCAATACCGGAATCTATAACAGCAATGAGAGTACTATTTCTGTAAAGATGTAATTCGAAATTTGTTAACGGTGTTCCTGCATTTGTTTCGGTCGGATCATTCCATGATAACTGAACGCTTGTGGGTGTCAGGTAATCACTATAAGCAATAAACAGGGAAGGTGTTTTCGGACCATTCAGGTTTACATCAACGACATATAAACCTGATGACATGTCGCCGACAATAATTTTTCCGGATGGGAAGAACGGATAGGTTGACCATGCGCCATCGTAGTTTGCATCATCATCACTCGGATATGTATCATACCCGCCAAGTTCTATCGGTGAAGCAGGATTTGTCAAATCTACAACCTTAACGCCCGCAGTATAGTAAGACATGATAGCAAGATTATTTTTCACAAACACATTATGTACAATCGCAGTCGGACTTCCCACATACTCTGCAACTTTGGGGAACGAAGGAGGATTTTCGAGACTCCAGATTTTTAATGTTTTTGCGGTACTTCCGATTTCATCGGTTGATAAAGCAAAACGACCGTCGGTTGTCGTCGCCGTGTTGTGGGTACCGGCGCCACTATAGGAAATTGTATGAA
>JACPVN010000179.1 GCA_016191715.1 Ignavibacteriota bacterium
AAACGTTCGAGTCTGTGCCGACAATCCAAATTCCCTGTTTTTTCATTTCATCCATTGTTTGGGCAAGGTTGGTAACTTTCGCAATGAGCATGTGTTCTGCCGCGCCGGCGGATGCTTTGACAACAGTCTGATTGACGGAAGCGGCGTGGTGTTTCGGAATGACGATGCCATGCGCTCCTGCACATTCTGCCGTACGGATGATTGCGCCTAAGTTTTGCGGGTCCTGTATTTCATCGAGGATAACAATAAACGGAACCTCATTTCGTTTCTGTGCGACTTTAAGAATATCGGAAACATCAACATATCGTTTTGCTCCGACGATTGCTACCACACCTTGTGTCGTTGTATCGCTGACGAGTTCGCGGAATTTGAATTTGCCGACTTCCGTAACCGGAACGCGGTTTTGCTTTGCCATCTTCCTGATTTTTTCGATGACCATACCCTTCACACCGAAAAGGATTACAATCTTCTCGATGAGCGTTCCTGCGCGCAATGCTTCCATCACCGGCTGACGCCCCGCAATCATGTTGACATTCGGTTTTCTGTTCAAGACTGCGCGAGGTCTATTATCGCGCCGCGAGTCAACTCGTTCGGAAGTCATAGGTTGAATATCTAATTCATCTTCATCAAATTCATCGTCGTCTTCATCAAAGGAATCTTCTATTGATGGTTCGATGTTTTCGTCAATCGTTTCTTCCTGTTCGAGTTCTTCATATAGGAGTGTCTCGTCATTGTCTTCGATTTCTTGTTTTTGTTCTGTTACTTTCATTCTAAATTCTTATGATTAAATGTTGTTGCGAAAAATTTTATCTGGCGGAACGTTTCTCAATATTTCTCCCGACATAAAACACTGCTACTCCGCCAATGAGTAGATATAACTCTCCCCACATATCGCCGTAAATTCCTTGCACTAATCCGAGCATGACAGCCGCTATACCGAATGCTTCAAGTAATTTTGCAAGCGGATACAATCGTCTCATGAATGCAGTGCGTGTTCTTTCTCCAATAATTTTGTCAGGAATTGTTGTTCGCTGACTTTGTATTGGAAAGCAAATTCTTTGTTAATGAAGATGACGGGAATCCGTTCCTTATATGTTTCAAAATATTCATCACCTTCACGCATGGAAATCTCCCGTACTTCAAACGGATGTTTTGCTTGAACATTGATGACAACCTCTTTTGCTACATCGCATAGATGGCAATCAGGCTTCGATAGAATTTCTACAACGGTCATACTTTTGAAGGTTGTATTTCTATATTATTCTTCTTTTGCAATACAAAGAAGCCAACAACACCTACGATGATGAGGATAACGGAAAACAATTGCGCTTCAGTCAAACCGAATAGCAATCTCGGATTGATTCGGATAAATTCAACTGCGAGCCGTGCGCTTCCCGAAAATATCAAATACATCATAAACAATAGTCCGTTCTGTTTGAACGATGTACGGAATTTCCACAGTACAAAGAAGAAGAGAACGCCTGCAAGAAATTCATATACCGGAGCAGGATGAACCGGTATATGATCGGGAATAATTCCGTTTACTCCGTACCGAGAAACAATTTCGGGGAAATCTCTGAAGGCAACCGAAGGTGGATATGTACCGTTTTCGTAGTTTGTTCCCCACGGTAAATCCGTTGGGATTCCATAATCACCATCTCCTGCAAGATGACAACCGATGCGAGCGATGCCATAGCCAATCATCAACGCAGGAGCGGCGGCATCGCACACGCGAAGAAAAGGAATGTCCAGTTTCTTTGTAAAATAATAGAGAATCGCTGTGACGAGGAAGAATCCGCCATACCATGTCAAACCACCGGGAGAAAAAATTGTGTCGAACGGCGTGCGTCCGAGTTGCTCGATGTTCTCAATTACATAAAGCAATTTTGAACCGGTAACGCCCGCGAGGATTGATATTACAACAATGAACGCTGACGTGTCTGCGGTAAACCATTTTGAAGATTTCTTTTGGAAAAGAGCGACTCCAAGCGCTCCGATTCCCGCGAGAATTACTAACGTTTTCGTGCTGTTCGTTTCAAGTGAAGCGATGAATCCGCTGATGCCTGATTCGATGAGATACGCAATGACAAGCACAGCGACGAGAATTGCATACATCGAACGGAGGAATTGTGTCAACTCTACGCTGAAGTCATGAATCATGTACTTGCGGACAGTCTCTTTGTGCAGAACAAAACTTGCAACAAAAAAACCGATTCCCATCATCAAGCCGAAACTATAGATGGTGATTGGTCCGAGGGTGATGAGTCGAGGATACACTTTTAATTATTGTTTGAATTACAGATTTTGAATTACCACTCTTGCTCGTTGGTAACGATTTCGACAAATAGTTTTGCCGGCTGTTCTTTCACAAGCACGTTTGCCTTTGTTACACGCACGGTAAATGAGTTTTCTTTCTTTTCCATCTTTCGGACAGCGATTGTTTTGATGGTTGTCGGCTTCTCATACAGTTGTTTGAAATGCGCCGTACCGGTTCTCGGCAACATTCCTTTCGGCGCTCGCAAGCCGAGGATATTCAGCGTAACGGTTGCTCCGTCGCGAACATCTTCAACAGAAATTTCATATTGAAAGTTGGTGAACTCTTTCACCGTCTTCAATCCAACCAAGAGTAAATTTTTTTTGAGAATTTCATCATACGCGTGAGTAACAAGCAGACGGAACTCGATGGGATTCTTTTTTACGCGAGGTTTCTTCGTTTTCATTTTCGATTCACCAATTGCGAAAGAATGGTTTGCAGTTCATTCATTGCAACACGTTGTTGCTCACCTGTTTTCATTTGTTTGATTTGAACAGCAGCATCGTTCATTTCCTGCTCACCGACCACGATAACAAACGTAACCTGTTGCCTGTCTGCATCTCGCATTTGCGCTTTCAAACTTCGTCCAAGAAAATCCATCTCGCAACAGATTCCTTGCTGACGCAGTGCATGTACTTGTTGAAAAATCCATTCTTTTGATGAAGAATCAGCAGAAACAAAATAGATGCTCGGATGTAACGGTTCTTCTGTGACCAGGTTTTGCTTTTCCATTGTGATAAGCAGTCGTTCAACTCCAGCGGCAAAGCCAACTGCAGGAGTTTCTTTTCCGCCAA
>JACPVN010000180.1 GCA_016191715.1 Ignavibacteriota bacterium
TAGCCGGCTTTCAATTCACCATCAATAATTGTCGAAACTTTTCTGCCGAGTATATCAAATACAGAAACTTCAACATTACCTGTTTGAGGAATTGCCACATTAAATCGTGTGACCGGATTAAACGGATTGGGATAGTTCTGACCTAATGCATATTCTGTCGGTAAACCAACAGCATCAACAACTTTCACTACTAAGGAAGAGACTGCCGGATTGGTAATATGCATTGAACCATTGGAAGTAAGTGTAGTTCCACCTTGGTTCTTCTTATCACCTTGTTCATACATTACTACCGATTTACTCTTATCAGTCATATTCCATTGCAATGACAACGGATACGCAGAAGAAGATGCCTGAATCTTTACAATATATTCTTCTACTTTTCCTTGTTCATGAGTATATGCTTCAACCGTACCATTCGATTTGAATCGTGCGTCGAATATACCTGTTGGAGGAACCGGTGGTAGTTCATAGGTTTCTACCGGAACTTTTAAATTATTTTTGTTGACTAAATACAACGTTTGTTTATAACCTTCGTTGTCTTTAATAACGATATTGCTTGAGCCAGCAAGCAAAGCATAGTTATTATCATACTTTGAAGATGCTTCGCCAGTCGCACACGATAAATTCATCGTACCGGCATCAGATGCATTTACCCAATATCCTTTTCCGGGAACAAGAGTTGTGGTAGCAACATATCCACCTTCAAATCCATAGTAAGGTTTGCCGGCAACTACTACATCAACGATTGAACTTGTTGCAACAGGGCAAGAGATACTTCCGACCATGTTCCACCCGGCAACTACAGGAATAGCCAAAGCGCTTAAATGTGAACCTGATGCACCAATAACCTGTGCTCCAATGAATTTAGCCCAGTAACCAGGTCCGTTTTTAAGAGTGTCGGTTGGGAGATATGCGGCTTCATACCGAAACGCCTGAGAAACTTTAGTCGGATATACCTGATTCGCAGCGTAGTTTCCGCCGCTAGGAATATTACCGACCGACACCATGTTCCATTTGTCGTTCACGTATGTAGCGCTTGCCTGATAGATACGAAGACACTTACCATTGACGGGAGCTGTTTCCGCCGGATATCCATCCTGATTGATAAATATCCATGGAGAAGCTTTACCCATTGTTTCAATAGAGTCTGCTTGAATTCCGATGAGAGCAGTGGTGTCTAAACCTTGGGTTCCAACATTATCGTATTGGAAGGTAATTGAACCATTACACTTGTTTAAGATAATTCTGAATTTGATTTCGTCAAGGAAATGGTTGCCATCTTCATCGAAAACAGCCATTGAATCATACTGAATCACAAATTCGCAACCCTGATTTTCATAGAGAATATGACCGTACTGAGAAGTCAATGCAGTATCCCCATAAATCAAATCATTCCAAAACGCAGAAATCATGTTATATGGTTTACGACCAAGACCCGCTGTATCACGAGGGTCTGAACGTAATTTCATTGAACCGGGGAATGCAAATGAACCTGAGTAAAAGCCATTACTGTTTACATCGAGAGTTTCAGTTGCAGTTTCAGTCAATGTAATGGCTCCATTTACTCCAATCCATGCATAACGCATATCCTGACCAAAGAAATTAAACGAACCACCTAACGAGAATGGACCTGCAGAACCGTCATCTTTAGCACGCGCATTCGATGGAGGATCGGGCGGGAGGAAGAAAGCGCTTGAAAGAACTTCTGTTCCTGTATTTCTGATATCGTTTGTAGTGCAACCACCGGAATTATCAACAGCAAAATATTCGTTTTCCAAACCTATAACCTGATAGCCCGGCTGTGGATACAGCGATTGCACACCTAGAGCATCATAAATAATGATACTATAGTTTACGGTATTCCAAGGGTCTACTCCTGGTATCTGACTTTCGTATGTATTTCCGCCTAATGGTGTCAGTGGAATTGTATCAACAAACTCTCCATTGACATAATAAGAAAGTAGCGCTCGTTCAATTCCAGCACGACCCGGATCTGACGGATCACAATCCTCTAATTCTGCAAGGATTGGTCTGGGGTCGGTGGAAATAGTATTATACAATGTAGTTGCAGATAACAATTTTGGTGGTGTATTGTCAGAAGTAAAAACTGAATACCAGAAATTAAATACAGCAACCTGTAATGTATCATCTGTAACGGGACCGCGAGCAACCCATCCGCGCTTAATTTGATCGGCTGGTTTTCCTGCGCAGTTCGAAGGACCTGAATCATGTTCGTAGAACTTCCAGTTCCTTGAAGGATAATATTGACCTCTGCCTGGTTCTAAACTGCTGAATGGTGAATAAAGAAATACTGCACGATAATTATCATCATCCATATGTGCGTTTGGAGAGTTCACTCTCATCGAAAGGAAAAATACATCTCCTTTATTGATAAGAAGCGGAA
>JACPVN010000082.1 GCA_016191715.1 Ignavibacteriota bacterium
ATCAAGGGAATTCCCCACACCGCTCAACTTGGAAACAAGCGAGCAAAAACATGGGTTGACTTTCAAAAGATTTTTTACAAAAAAAGGGGTACATCCTTTTTCGGAAATTGAATGGGAGAAACGAATAGCATCAATCACAAATGAAAAAGGAGAGACAATCTTCGAACAAAAAGATGTCGAAGTTCCAAAGTCGTGGTCGGCAACGGCAACGAACATTGTTGTCTCAAAATATTTTCATGGAAAACTCGGAACACCGGAACGCGAAACAAGCGTTAAACAAATTATTGACCGTGTTGCACGCACAATGACCGAGTGGGGATGGAAAGGAAAATATTTCTCAAGCGAAGATGATGCTGAAATATTTTACAACGAATTGACATTTCTTCTTGTCAATCAATACATGGCGTTCAACAGTCCGGTCTGGTTTAATGTTGGAATTGAAGCGAAGCCACAGTGCTCAGCGTGCTTCATCAACTCGGTAAAAGATACGATGGATTCCATTCTTGACCTTGCGAAGACAGAGGGACGATTATTCAAGTGGGGTTCGGGAACGGGCTCAAATCTTTCAACCCTTCGCTCGTCGAGAGAAAGTCTTTCCGGCGGCGGCACCGCTTCCGGTCCTGTTTCTTTCATGAAGGGATATGATGCATTTGCAGGAGTAATTAAATCAGGTGGCAAAACCCGTCGCGCCGCAAAGATGGTAATTCTTAATGCAGACCATCCTGACATACGTGAGTTCATTCATTGCAAAGCTGATGAAGAGAAAAAAGCGTGGGCGTTGATTGAAGCCGGCTACGATGGTGGCTTCAATGTTGTCGGTGGCGCTTACGATTCTATCGCATATCAAAATGCTAATCACTCAGTTCGCTCAACTGATGAATTTATGCGCGCAGTGGTTGATGACAAGCCATGGAAGACAAAATCGGTTCAAGAAGGAAAAGTATTAGATACATATCGCGCCCGCGATCTGATGAAAGAAATCGCAGAAGCCGCGTGGGTATGCGGCGACCCGGGAGTACAATTCAACTCAACCATCAATGCGTGGCACACATGCTCGAACAGTGCGCCAATCAACGCGTCGAATCCTTGCAGTGAATACATGTTCCTCGACGACACCGCATGTAATCTTGCATCACTCAACCTGATGAAGTTCAAAACGAAAGATGGTGAGTTTGATGTCGAATCATTTTGTCATGCTGTGAACATTACAATCACAGCACAGGAGTTTGAAGTTGATAACGCAAGTTATCCGACTCCTTCCATCACACAAAACAGTTTTGACTACCGTCCGTTAGGATTGGGATACGCAAACTTGGGTGCGCTTCTGATGTCACGCGGGCTTCCGTATGATAGCATTGAAGGACGTGCGTATGCCGCGGCAATTACCGCATTGATGTGCGGTCAGGCATACAAACAATCATCCTTGATTGCAAAAGAAGTTGGTACGTTCAACGGATTTGCAAAGAATAAAGAACCAATGCTTCGTGTTATGAAGATGCACGGACTCGCGGCTGATAAAATTGAAGACAAACACGTTCCTACCGATTTGCTCACATCCGCAAGAAAAGTTTGGGATGATGCCTACGCACTCGGACGACAATTTGGGTTCAGAAATTCACAAACAACTGTTCTTGCGCCAACCGGAACGATTGGTTTTATGATGGATTGCGATACGACCGGTGTTGAACCGGACATTGCAATCATCAAATATAAAAAATTAGTTGGCGGCGGTATGATGAAAATAGTCAACAACACAGTTGAACCAACACTCAAAAAACTCGGATACATTGACGAGCAAATCGAACACATCATGGCGTTTCTCAACAAGAATGACACGATTGAAGGCGCACCGCATTTGAAGGAAGAACATTTTCCTGTGTTTGATTGTGCATTCAAACCGGCAAAAGGTGAACGAACAATTCATTATATGGGACATGTGCAGATGATGTCGGCGGTTCAACCGTTTCTCTCCGGTGCGATTTCTAAAACGGTCAATATGCCGCACGATGCAACGCCTGAAGATATTGCCAACACGTACATCGAAGCATGGAGATTGGGCTTAAAATCAATTGCAATTTACCGCGATGGATGCAAACGAACGCAACCGCTAAGCACAAGTCTTGATACAGTTTCTACGGAAATTAAAAAGCGGGCAATTCGTCGCAGACTTCCCGATGAACGTCAGGCAGTCACCCACAAGTTTTCTGTTGCAGGACATGAAGGATATATCACTGTCGGATTGTATGAAGACAGTACACCCGGCGAAATCTTTATTACGATGTCGAAAGAAGGTTCAACAATTTCCGGTTTGATGGATGCGTTTGCTACTTCCGTTTCAATGGCGTTTCAATATGGCGTACCGCTCCGGGTGCTTGTTGAAAAATTCTCTCACATGCGATTTGAACCAAGTGGATTTACCAACAATCGTGATATTCCGATTGCCAAATCCGTACTCGATTATATTTTCCGATGGCTTGGCAAGAAATTCTTACCGCGGGATGAACAACCACCTGCAAATATCGAAGAACATGTCGAGTTAGCAGTTGCCGGTGCTTTATCGAACAAAGAAATTCCCCGTCTCGCCGCATTGGAAAAGACCGAGCAACAAGTCTATCGGACACAAGCAGATGCACCGCCTTGTAGTGATTGTGGAAGCATCATGGTACGAAACGGCGCTTGCTACAAATGCTTGAATTGCGGTGCGACGAGCGGGTGTTCGTAATTATCACTTAACAAAGACATGAATTTATCGCCGAAACAATTTGACCAATTATCTGACATTCTAAAAGAAACGAGTGCTATCATTTTCGGTGGTTTGGTTGTAGGAAGCTTTCTTTCTGATAAACCAAATCTTAAACTTGTTATTGTTGGTGCGATTTTTTATGTTTGTTTGGTTGTAATATCTATTTATCTAAAAAAATTTGGTGATTGATTAATATGGAAACTTTTGTATTACTTTCTGGCACAATTACATTATTAGCTGGCATTGCCGCTTGGTGGCTTACCAAAGCACAACGTACAGTGAATCGGAAATCCAATTAACTTTCCTTTATTGAATTCTTGACGGCACGTTGTTTCTTACAGCGTGCCGTTTTATATTTGTAGCAACTCAATCAATAAAATAGAAATACAACTCAATGAATATTTACACCGTTGATGCCTTCATCAACAAAAACAAATTCACAGGAAATCCCGCCGCTGTCTGTTTACTTCCCGAACCTGCAGATGAACAATGGATGCAGAACGTCGCCGCAGAAATGAATCTTTCCGAAACTGCATTTCTTGTTCCTCATCGAAACGGCTACAACATCCGTTGGTTCGCGCCAAAAACAGAAGTTGATTTGTGCGGTCACGCGACACTTGCAAGCGCACACATCTTGTATGAAACGGGAAATGTTTCTCCCAATGAAACGATACGATTCCATTCAAAGAGCGGTTATCTTCAGGCAAACAAGAACAATGATTGGATTGAACTTAACTTTCCTGCAACACCGGAAGAACCTGCAACACTACTTCCTCCCTTTTTATTTTCACTCGGGATTACAGCACGTTATGTCGGACAAAGCATCTTCGATTATCTTGTCGAAGTTGAATCGGAAAAAACCGTTCGGGAGATGAAACCGGATTTCAATATCCTCCGTACAATTCCCTGTCGCGGCGTAATCGTGACTGCAAAATCCGATTCATCCGACTACGATTTTGTCTCCCGTTATTTCGCCCCCGCTTATGGCATTGACGAAGATCCTGTAACCGGCTCAACTCATTGCTGTCTCGCTCCATATTGGAGCAATCAACTTGGCAAAACAGAATTCACCGCCTATCAGGCATCGAACCGCGGCGGAATTCTTCATGTGAAGTTGCAAGGCGACAGAGTGATACTTGGCGGACAAGCAGTAACTATTCTTAAAGGGGAATTGGTTTAATAATACTGTCATTTGTCAATCGTCATTAGTCATTTGTACTTTGTGTTTGACTACACGAATAACAGATAACCGATAACAAATAACTTTTAACTTTTAATTTTGAACTTTTAACTGAAAGGACACAATGTTAACACTTACAACTCCCAACATCGAAGGCAAGAAAATCACACGTTACTACGGCATCGTTAGCGGTGAAGCGATTCTTGGCGCGAATGTCTTCAAAGATTTCTTTGCAGGAATCCGTGATATCGTCGGCGGACGCTCTGCCGCATACGAAAACGAACTCCGTGAAGCGAAGAACATTGCTCTGCATGAAATGACATTACAAGCACAACAAATGGGCGCAAACGCCATCGTCGCTGTTGACCTCGATTACGAAACAGTCGGGCAATCCATGCTTATGGTTAGTGCAAGCGGAACGGCAGTGTTTTATGAATGAATATTAGTTACTTCTACTCATGAATTAATGCTAACATCTTTGTCAACAAGTTCAGATAAAACCAATTCAATCAACTTTGGAAGCGCATTGTTTACACACTCTGAGAGAGAAAGTGAAAGGAACGATGTTGAGTCAGGGACTACGCCGAGGATTGTCACCTGTGCAAGTGGAATAAATGAACTTGTGAAATAGAGAATGTCGGTTAGCGTGCTGTCGTGTGCTGATGCAGGAACAAAACCCTTTGATTGTATATCAACACCATTGATACGGACAATTGTACCGGGAGGCGCATCAACTTGTAAAGCATCAAGAATAATTAGTCTTTCATATCCGATGTAATAATTGATGAGTTCGATTCCCAACGTGCCGCCATCAACGACTGTAACATTTTTCAGGAGTTGATGCTTCATCAACTCCCTTACCGCATGAACCCCGATTCCGTCATCGCCGAGGAGAATATTTCCAACGCCGATAACCAGCGTTTTCATAACTCACTCTACATAATTTTGAACTGCTTGACCTGCTTTCCATCCAACACATGGACGGCACAAGCAATGCACGGGTCGAACGAGCGAACAATACGTGCAAGCGCAAACGGATTGTCAGTGTCTTCAATTTCAGTTCCAATCATCGCGTGTTCAATAGGTCCCGGTTTCCCTTTGTCATCTTTCGGTGAGGCATTCCACGTAGTCGGAACAACAGCCTGATAACGAGCAATTTTTCCATTCTTGATTTCAATCCAATGTCCAAGCGCACCGCGAGCGGCACACCACAATCCCATTCCTTCTGCTTTTTCCGGAATTGTGTGGTCGGTGCAAACAGGCTGTTCTAACTTTACCTGCATAATCATATCCTGTATTTCATCTGCTACAACTTTGCATTCAATTGCACGTACAACATGTCTTCCCATGACTGAATACAAATCATCTTTGTTGATGCTCAAAGTTGCAAGCATGTCATCAACAAGTTTTGTTACTTTTTGATTTGATTTGGAATCATACGCCATCACAACCCTTGCAAGAGGACCAACTTCATACGGAACGCTATCATATCGAGGCGCTTTCAACCATGAGTAGGCATCTTTCTTCTCGGGTTTTGGAGATGTTTCTCCTTCAACAGGATTTTTTCCTGACGCAGTGTTGTACCACGACCAACGGATATCTTCTGTTATTTTCTTCGGGTCAATAGTTTCTATCGTTCCGTTTGTCATTCTTCCCATTGGAAAATATCGTTTTCGCTTCGTTACATCAGGTTCAGCGTCAAGGTCGAACAAACCAAAAGAAAGCAAGTTCTTCACACCCATTCCAATATTAAAATAATCGCAATAGACACTTGCCACTGTAATAACATCAGGCAAATACACATTCTCAATAAACTCAGTCAGTTCCTTCAGACGCCATAACGATGTTGTAATGTTATCAATGCGCGGAATGATGCTAACGCCGCCCGGCGCCATCGAAGCGATGTGCGGCATTTTTCCCGCCCAGATTGCACACAATTCATGTGCCTTCAAACGGATTTGATATGCGCGAATGTAATGGTAGGTGAGTGCATCATTCACCGCCTTCGGTAGGCGATAATCTGCTTCATACCGCGGAACAAATGGCGAGACATCAGGACCTTTGAAAAAATCCAGCGCGGCTAAATGATAAAAATGAAGTATGTGCGATTGAATGTAATTCGCTCCCTGCATGATATTCCGTATTGTTCGGCCGTTCGGGGGCGGCATAATTCCAAATGCATTTTCGAGCGCTTGTGCAGATGCAATCGCGTGAGGAGTCGGACAAACACCACAGAAGCGTTGGGTAATTTGTATTGCATCAAGTGGATTTCTTCCGACAAGAATTTGTTCGAACCCTCGATACAATGTGCCGCCGACTTTTGCATCAACAACTTTTCTGTTCTCAACTGTTGCTTCAATTTTTAAGTGACCTTCGATTCTTGTCATCGGGTCAATGACGATGTTTGTTCTTACTGTACTCATATCTTTATCTCCGTTGGTAAATTGGTGAGTGAGCATCGGGAAATCCGCTTTCAGTGCAACCGATACATGGCGCACCCGCACCAACGCACCAGTTCACACTTCCATTCCATAATCGAATCGGACAATCCGCATTGGTGAACGGACCTTTGCAACCGAGTTCAAGTAAACATCCTTCTTCACCGAACTTCGTGGCGAAGATTCCTTCGTCAAGGTAATTCCTGTTAATGCAACGATTGTGTACTGAATGTCCATAGAAAAGTTTAAGTCGTCCTTGCTCATCCAATTCTTTTGCTTGCGGCATTCCGTACAGTAAAATTTTTGCAACAGTCCCGATGAACCAATCGGGATGACATGGACAACCGGGAATATTGATAACAGGCGTTGTAATGTTCAGCATCTTAAAGACATCAGATACTCCTTTGCTTCCGGTTGGATTCGGTTCAGCGGCAGGTAAACCGCCGTATGCGGCACACGTTCCAACTGTTAACACCGCCATCGCATTCCTTCCGAGTAAATCAATCCATTGAAGCATTGTCGTTGGTTTACCTTGTTCTTCACCGACAGAACCGTAAACTCCTTTCGAGTTTGTTGGAATCGCGCCTTCAACAACCAAGACAAATTTTCCTTGAAATTTTTGAGCCGATTCACGGGCGGTATCGGTTGAAAGTGAACCGGTTGCCGCCATCAAGGTTCCGTGATACGTCATGACTAATTTATGTCCCGGCAGAACCTGTTCAAGAATGACATTCTTG
>JACPVN010000181.1 GCA_016191715.1 Ignavibacteriota bacterium
ATAAATTGAAATGATGAACCTGCTTGGCAGTGCACTCATGACAACATTCATGTTCTCGCTTTGCTTGAATTTTTCTTTTGACGGAGAATAACGCTCAACGCCTTTTCCCCACGTTCCGAACCAGAGCGTGCCGGAGCGGTCTTCGAATATCGAAACAATCCTGTCGGAGGCAAGACTTGTCGGCTTTGTCTCGTCGTGCTGAATGGTGAGAAAAGCATCTTTCTTTCTCTCATAAAGTTTCAACCCGCCTCCGTCTGTGCCAGCCCAAAGATTGCGCCGCGAATCTTCAAACAACATACGTATAGCGTTGTGTCGAGTAGTCGCTTTCCCGTTTACGCTTGTATTGTAACGATGAAATGTTCCGGTACGATGAACAAAGCGATTAATTCCTCCGCCCTCAGTTCCGACCCACATCGTTCCTTCAGAGTCGGGAAGTAATGATTGAACAAAATTGTTGCTCAAACTTTTTGTGTCCGATGGTTGATGCGTGAAATGTGAGAATGTTTTCGATTGCATATCGAGAACGTTGATGCCATTCTCCGATGTTCCAATCCATAAATTTCCGTTGCTACCGAAGGCAAGTTTCGTGAGAGCGCCGGCATGAAGTCCGTGCGGATTCTTTAATTCAGGGAGAAAATGTTCGGCAATCTTTAACTCAGGAGGAACGTCCGGCGCGATCTGTTGAATGTTGAGATGAAAAAGTTCGTTCGCTTCTGCGCAAAGCCAGAGAGAACGTGTTTGCTTCTCCTCAACAATCGAACTGACTCCCGAAAAACGCGCCGCGCCAGACTCGGAAGTGTAACGATGAAACCGCTCATGTTTTTTATCGAACCAATTCAATCCCCGAAGCGTCCCGACAAACAAATTTCCGCGACTGTCTTCAAAAAGTGAAATCACATAATTGTTCGATAGAGTTGTTGAGTCGGATGAGTTGTGCCGGAACACCGTGAATGAGTAGCCATCATACCTGTTCAATCCGTCCGCCGTTCCGAACCACATGTAACCCTCTTTATCCTGAAGAATACAAAGGACAATACTTTCCGAAAGTCCTTGTTCCATTCCGAGGTGGTCGAACTTGTAATTTGATTGTGCGGAAAGTTGATTTGATGAAAGGAGAGAAGCAACAAGCGCAATGAAAAAGAGAGAGCCAATCGAACAGATTCGTCTTCTCTCTTTGTGAAATTCTATGTTCCGGCTTCTTCGCATGACCTGAAACTAAGGAAATGAAGTGAGAAACTCAAACAAAAAAATAATAATCCCCCCTTAGAAGGGGGATAAAGGGGGATGTCACTGTCGAAAGAACCAAAACAATATTTTGTCATCCTTCTTTAATTTTTGTAATATTGCCAACGCAAAATGTTCATACTGATAGATAAGAGATTGAAATACTAAGGATGTCGTACAACGAAGAAGAAACCAAACTGTTCCTCATAACACCAAAGTTACAGCAACTTGATTGGGTTCGCAGTGACCGGATAAGTATGGAATATTTTATAACCGTTGGAAAAGTTCTTGTTCAGGGAGAAGGTTATGAACGAGGAAAATCAAAGAAAGCAGATTATCTCCTCAAGTATAACAACATTCCCATTGCAATAATTGAAGCGAAAGATGAATCGCATACTCCGGCTGATGGCATCCAACAAGCCAAAGAATATGCTGAATTGTTAGATATCCCATTTGCATATTCAACGAATGGACATGGTATCGAGGAGTTTGATTACTCAACAAACAAGCAACGTACCCTTTATAATTTCCCATCGCCCACAGAACTCTGGAACAGATTTCAAAAGATAAAAAACCTTACATCAAATCTCGAAAAACTATTTGAGAGTCCTTATTGTATAGATGGCGAGAAAGAGCCAAGGTATTATCAAGATGTAGCGATTAGAATATCACTCGAAGCCATAGATGCAGGACGAAATCGCTTACTTCTGAATTTAGCCACAGGAACCGGAAAGACGTTCATTGCATTTCAAATTTGTTGGAAACTCAAGACATGCGGAAGAGCCAAACGAATTCTTTTTCTTGCCGATAGAACCGTTCTCAGTGAACAAGCATATAATGCTTTTGAACCATTTGGTAACGCGAGAGATTATATCAATGAAGGAGATGCCCCTACTGCACGTGAGATGTATTTCAGCATCTATCAAGCGCTGTATGCTGAAAAAGATGGCAAGAGAATATTTCAGCATTACCCCAAAGATTTTTTCGACCTTATAGTTATTGATGAAGCACATCGCTCCGGTTTCGGAACGTGGATGGATATTCTTAATCACTTCTCCAGTGCAATTCATCTCGGAATGACTGCAACTCCAAAAGAATCGGAGAACATCAATACCTACAAATACTTTGGCAATCCGGGGAATAACTATCAGGCTGATTATGTCTATCCAATGTCACGAGGAATTGAAGATGGCTTTCTTGCAAACTTTGTTCTACATCGCTACAAACTTGATACGGAAAAAGGAATTGTTTTAGAAAAAGTAATCGAAGAAGGAGCGAAAGTTGAAATCCCCGAAGGAGTTGAAGTGAGGGAACAATACGGAGCAAAGGAATATGAAATGAGTATTACACTGCCTGAACGGACTGAGGTGATGTGTAATAAACTTGCAGAAATTCTTCAACAAACCGGAGAAATGGATAAGACAATTGTCTTCTGTGTTACGATGGATCACGCCAATGAAGTAATGAAGCACTTGCAAAATTATTTTAGTTATTTAGGATATTCAAATTATGCTGTTCGGATTGTTTCGGAAGAACCTTCTGCTATTTCGCTTCTTCGAACTTTTCAGGATCAATCTACAGATACACCGGTTATAGCTACAACGGTTGATTTACTTTCAACAGGTTTCGATGCGCCTTCGGTAAAGAATATCGTCTTTATGAAATACGTTAACTCTCCATTGGTATTTAAACAGATTGTTGGAAGGGGAAGCAGAATCTCTGAAGAACGGGGTAAAAAATTCTTTCGAATTATTGATTTTACGAACGCAACCCGCTTGATAGATAACTGGATTACAGGAGACCCGGATGTTGAGAAAGACCGTTTCGGCGCAAATGTTTTGTGTGGGTATGTCAGTAACAAACAAACGGGAGAACCAATCAACAGAGCAAGAATAACCGCACAATTAACACCCAATCAGCAGAGGAATGGGGTAACTGATAGTCGGGGATATTTCAAAATTATCGAACTTCCGGATGGATTTATCAATATCACGATATCTGCCTACCATTATTACACAAAGGTGGCTACTCAAAAGACAGTCGTTCAGTGTCAGAAAGCCTTTGATTTTGAACTTGTCCCAAAACGCGAAGCTACACCTCCTATTAAGGTTACCGGATTAAATATTCTTTTTGAAGAAGAGACAATTTTTGAAGTTGAAGTAACGGGAGAACGTCTCACCCTGAAAGAGTACATTGATTATACAAAACAAAAAGTGATTGAAAGTTATGAATCAGTTGAGCAATTGCGACAACAGTGGGCTGACCGGGAAAAGAGGAAAACAGTAGTCGAGCAATTACAAAAAGATGGAATTAACACTGAAATCCTTGCAACGGCGAAACAACAACCCGAAGCAGACGAATTGGATTTACTTTCGAATATTGCATTTGATAAAGAGATACACACTAGACAGGAAAGAGCAGAAGCATTAAAGAATCTACAACAGCAGTTCATCAATTCATTCAATGATGAACAGAAAAATATTTTGCTCAATCTTCTTTTGTGCTACGAGTTCAAAGGCGTTGATGAGTTTTACAAACCCGCTGCATTTAATTCTATCTTGGGAACAAACGGAATGACAAAAGCAGAAAAACAATTTGGCGGTATGGAAAATTTATTAGGCGCAATGAAAGAATTACAACAACGACTTTATACGAAATAAATGGCTAACAATAACAATCATATTATCGGCAAACTTTGGAGCGCGTGCACAACAATGATGAGTGATGCAGGAACAACAGGAGCATTGCAATACATTCAGCAATTCAGTTGGCTTTTATTTCTGAAAGTGTATGAAGAAATTGAAAACAACAAACGCAAGGAAGCAGAGTTTGAGGGTAAAAAATATATTGACAACATTGAAAGCCCTTACAGGTGGAGTGAATGGACTGACAAGAAAAAAAATCTTACCGGCGATGAACTAATGAAGTTCATTAACAATGATGAATTTGAATTGCCTGACGAAAAAAAAATACGTGGGTTGTTTTCTTATCTCCGAAATCTTCGCAACAAATCTAACGCGACTAAAACACAATTTGTAATTGCAGAAATTTTTCGCAATAGCGAAAACCTGATGAAAGACGGTTACTACTTACGTGAAGTGATTGACAAAATAGGAAGCATAAATTTTTTCAGCAACGAAGATGCGTATGCTGTCTCTGCAATTTACGAGGGCTTGTTTAACAAAATGAAAGCAAGCGACATCAAACCGCTTGCAGAATTTTTTACTCCGAGACCAGTTACAGAGTTTATTGCAGAAATGTGTGACTTGAAAATTGGTGATACCATTTATGACCCCTGTAATGGACCTTCGGGATTTTTGGTTGCGGCTTACAATCAGTTGAAAGGAAAAGTTAAAGGTGCATCGGACTATGAAAAGTTACACGAAAAAACTCTTTACGGAAAAGAATTAAAACCAATGCCGTTTGTATTGGGAATGATGAGCATGATTTTAAACGGAATTGAATCTCCAAATATTAAACAAGGCAACACACTTGCAACAAGTTTGTTTTCACTCACCGATGCAGACCGATACA
>JACPVN010000182.1 GCA_016191715.1 Ignavibacteriota bacterium
GCAACGGTTTGATACGATTTGATGCACAGAAGAACGAGTCGCGTTCCTTTATGAAGGCAGATGGAATACCGGACGATCGTGTGTATAGCATTCTTGAAGATGAACATGGAAACTTATGGCTTGGCACGCACAACGGATTATGCAAATTTAACACTCACACATTTCAGTCACGAACGTACACTGAGTTGGATGGATTACAGGGGAACGAGTTTAACACGGGAGCGTACTTTAAGAACAGTTCGGGTGTTATGTACTTTGGCGGCAGTTCGGGGTTCAATACTTTTCATCCCGACAGTATTAGAGATAATGTTTATGTTCCTCCGGTCGTTATAACAAGTTTGAAAATATTCGATGAAGATGTTCCATTCGACGGCTCTGAAATAGTTCTTTCCTATTTTCAAAACTATTTCAGCCTTGAGTATGCGGCGTTGAACTATCTTCACGGAGAACAAAATCAATATGCGTTCGTCATGGAAGGATTCGACCGTGACTGGCATTATTTCGGGACCCGACGATTTGCAAACTATTCACATCTCGATCCGGGCGAATATACTTTCAAAGTCATAGCGTCCAACAATCATGGCATTTGGAACCGACAGGGCGCTTCGCTCAGAGTCAGAATAGTCCCGCCATTCTGGATGACGACATGGTTTCGGATTCTCGGAATTGTCTTATTTATTTCTATCGGTCCAATCATTTATTACAGAAGAGTCACCGCGTTGAAACGGGAACGAGCAGTTCAGCAGGAATTTTCCCGACAACTTATTTCTAATGTAGAAAGCGAACGGAAAAGAATTGCCGGAGAAATTCATGACAGTTTGGGGCAGAATCTCCTTGTTGTGAAAAACATTTTGCATAACGGTTTGGCATCATCTGAGAATACAGAACAAACAAAAGATACGTTCGATAAAGCATTAAGCGTAATTGGTCAAACCGTTCAGGATGCGCGGTCACTTTCTTATATGTTACACCCTCTGATGCTGGAAGAACTTGGGTTAACAACCGCTTTGCAGTATTTGTTGCGCAAAACCTGTGAGACCTTTTCAATTCAACACGCGAGCGATGTAGAAGATGTTGACGGAGTTTTTTCACCTGAAGCAGAAGTACATATTTTCCGCATCGTGCAGGAATGTCTTAATAACGTTGTCAAACATTCCGGCGCGACGAACGCAACGTTGACAGTCAAGCGACAGAACGAGACTGTGGAGCTATGCTTATCAGATAACGGCAAAGGATTTGACGTTACAAAATCCGGCGTGCATAGGGGGAACATCGGCGGTTTCGGAAGAAAGAATTTGAAAGAACGAGCAAGATTGCTCGATGCAGAGATGACCGTTTCATCTTCGCCCGGTAAAGGAACAACGGTTCAGATTAAAATTCCTATCAAGACAATACAGGCAACATGAGCAAAACAATTTCTCTTGTAATTGCAGATGACCATCCGATGTTTCGAGCGGGTGTTCGGCAGGCGATTGAAACCGATTCTCTGCTAAAATTGATTGGCGAAGCAGGAAACGGGGCTGAAGCGTTGCGTCTAATCCAAGAGCGTGCACCACAGGTTGCTTTGCTCGATATGAGAATGCCGGAAATGACCGGATTGGCAGTTGCAAAAGAGTTGTTCAAAACCAAATCTTCAGTAGAAGTTGTTTTTCTCACCATGCACGATGAAGAAGAATGGTTTGAAAAAGCGATGGACGTTGGCGTGAAAGGATATTTGTTGAAAGATAGTCTGCCGTCGGATATTCTTCAGGCAATTCATACAGTCGCCGCGGGAAAATATTATATCAGCCCGAAACTTTCCGGCGCGATGATGCAACGAAAACAGGAATCAAAAACATTAGTTGAAGAGTTTCCTGACATTGAAAAACTTACCGAAACGGAACGAACGATTCTTCGCATGGTTGGAGAAAGCAAATCGAGCAAAGAAATTGCAGACGAACTGTTTATTTCGCCGCGCACAGTTGATAATCATCGGTTTCACATCGCGGAGAAACTTGGAATAAAAGGAAGGTACAAGCTACTTCGCTTTGCAATGGAGAATAGAAAAATGTTTTAATTACTCAGATGGACTCCACCCGCAGGTGGAGTCCATCTTATCTCCCTTCCTCAAAATGAGTAATTTTACTCATATCAAAAATGTAACTTTACTTATGTTCCTGCCTTTCGTTTCTTGGTATCTTGTACCAACAATTTATGAGAAGTACTATGAAAATATTAATTGTTGAAGACAACATGAGCATGTACGAAAACATCGCGAAAACTGTAAACACTGCAGGCAACGAAGTTTCATTTTGCTCAACCAGTTCTGAAGTGCTGCAAGCGTATGAACGCTGGCATCCTGATGTCGTCATCATGGATATTCGCATCAAGCCGCTCAACGGCATCAAAACTACGAAAATGCTGAGAGAACTTTACCCAAATGTGAAAATCATTATGCTGACAAGCCACGACGAGCCGGAGTACCGAAATGCAGCGCGTGAAGCCGGCGCGAACGGTTATGTGCTGAAGGATAATCTTCCTCATCTTCAAACACTAATCAATATCATTTAACAAAAGTAAATCACCGTAACAATTATTTCAAAGGATACCATTATGAAATACTTTTCTTTGTTCTTTTCTCTTTTACTAATCTTTGCAATAGGATTCGGACAAGTCCCGCGCAAACTCTCGTATCAGGGTTTGCTCACCGACTCAACGGGAGTTCCGCTTCCAAATGGACCGTATGACTTGACATTTAAGATTTACAATCTCCCGACCGGAGGTACGTTACGACACACAGAAACATTTGCAAGCGTTCCGCTCGAGAATGGAACATTCAGTGTTACGCTTGGTTCGATTGCTGAGTTATCAACATCATTTACAGAAGCACTGTATGTTGAAGTAACAGTTGATAACGGTCCGGCATCTGTAGCATATCCTGTTTTATTTTCATCACGTACAGAATTGACTGCGGCGCCATATGCGTTGGGTCCTTGGTCTCCTAACCCAAGTTCCGTTTCGTATAATGGAAAAGTCGGTATTGGCACAGTCAATCCGGAGTCGCAATTACATGTAACCGGTTCACAGAATGAAGTACTGAATGTAGAAAGTTCTTCAGGAAATGGCACTTGGTTAAGTGTAAACAATACAAGTTCGGGTGGGACAAAATTCTCAATCATCTCGACAGGAGAATCCAACAGTGAAGGCGCTGGAAAACTTCTGTTCAATGGTTCTTCACGTCAAATGGTGCTCGATAATTCAGGGAGATTAGGTGTTGCAACAACTTCGCCTACACAAGAATTGGATGTGAATGGAACAACGAAAACAATCAATCTGCAAGTAACGGATGGTGCTATGAGTGATTATATTTTGAGAAGCGATTCAAGCGGAAATGCAAGCTGGGTAAGCCCCTCCATCATCGCTACTTCAGCAGATACGATGAATATCATCTCAGATGCTGACAGAAATACTAAAATCGAAGCTGGACAGAGTACGAGCGATGATAAAATTCACTTCACGTTAGGTGGAACTGAATACTTCAAAATGAATAAGGCAACACTTGAGTTCAACAATGCGGGTGGCTCAGTCTTCATAGGTAGTTCAGCGGGCTCAAGCGATGATTATTCAGGTCGCCATAATACAGTAATTGGATCAAATGCACTTCAATACAACACATCCGGGAATAACCATGTTGCGATCGGCAGAAGGGCGCTTCAAAATCATACCTCCGGTAACGAGAATGTTGCAATCGGAGTGGACGCTCTCAGAGACGCCACTTCCGCCAATTCAACTACGGCAGTAGGAAATGCTGCCGGTTATGGTGCAACGGGCGACTTCA
>JACPVN010000209.1 GCA_016191715.1 Ignavibacteriota bacterium
CGGTCAGAGCCGATGGCGATAACACGCGATGCCTCGTTGAGCGGAATCGGTATCTCACCAAGTTGTCCGGATGCGTACGCAATCATTGCCTGAATGATGTTGCCGACAAATGATTTGTCCTGCGATCGTTGCGCCGGTATCGGCTGTCCGCTATCAACACTGTAAATTACAACATCAGTCGCCGCTTCAATTTCTTCCCGCTTGAAAATATCTTCCGCTTTTTTGTAGCCCGCGAAGTAAATTACTTTATTGTTCTTTTCCTTCGCCGCTTTTGCGATGGAAAACAACACCGCATTTCCCAATCCGCCGCCAAGCAACAGCACGGTCGAGTTTTCAGGAACTTCTGTTGGCGCGCCGGTCGGTCCCATTACCACCACGCGTTGTCCGGGTTTCAACATTCCAATCATGCGGGAACTTGCACCCATTTCGAGCGCAATCATGGAGAGCAAACCTTTTTCTTTATCAACCCACGCGCCGGTGAGAGCAATTCCCTCCATCATCAACAACGTGTTTTCAATTTTGGGAGAGTCAACTTCGTAATTCTGCAAGCGGTAAAATTGTCCCGGATGAAACTTGCGTGCGGCTTGCGGCGCGTGAACAATCACCTCGACAATTGTTGGTGTTAATCTATCAACACGAACGACGTGAGGTTGCAATTCGTTATCGAGTTCCTGTACAAGCGTTTCCCAATCTTCGCGTTCGATTTCGTTTGCGGGGTTAAGCCGCCCTTCAAACAACCCAAGCACCCGTTTGTATCCCTGCTTCGCTGATGCCATTGCTTTCACAACATTTCCTTCAAAGTCGGGATGATTGTCGCCGTAGAAACTGACAAATTTCCCTTGATGCTCGTGCGACGTGAAGAAACCGAGTTCCTCTTCTACCGCTTTTTGAATTTCAAACGTCCCTTCCTCCTTCATCTTTACCGCATAACTCTCATAAAACTCATCCCACTTATCCAACTTGAACGAGCCGGGATACTCGCGCTCATACATGATGTTGGGAGACGTGCCTGCGGCAACAAACAACGAACGTGCAGGAACATGAAACATCTCATTTGATGATTTCCATTTTCCGTTTTCTTTCTTCATCCGCTCGAAAACCATTTCCGTAAGCGCGCCAAACTCATCCTGCACCGCTTCCACCGGACTCATGTTTTCGACAAACGAAATTCCTTCTTCAAATGCTTTGATGATTTCTTCGTGATTAAGACGGTACGCAGGCGCATCGTTCATGGTCTTGCGATAGTACAAATAGACTCCGCCCCATTTACGAATCAATGGAATGTAGTTTGGTTTTTCTCCCGCCGCTTCTGCCCGCTTTCGTTCCTGAACAATTCCTTCCGCATGTTCAAGAAATGTCGAGAGAATTATTTTGTCTTCATCGCTGAGTGATGCATCAATCGCCGCTTTGCCGGACTTCAAACACAATTCATCATATCGCTGTTTGATTTTCATAACTTGAATCGGATAGTACGCGATCAACTCAGTCGCGGTATCAATCGCTGTTAAGCCGCCACCGATGACAATTGCTGGAAGCCGCACTTGCAAATTCGCCATCGAATCTTTCTTCCCCGCGCCCGTCAGTTGAAGCGCCATCAGGAAATCACTTGCTTTTCTGATTCCTCGCATGAGATTGTTCTTCATCGAAACAAATGTTGGTTTACCGGCGCCTGTTGCGAGTGAAACGTGATCGAATCCGAGTTCCCAAATATCTTCGAGCGTGAGAGTTCCGCCGAATCGAACTCCATCATACAGCCGGAAATATTCGCGGCGAAGTAAATTCAAATATATGACTGCAAGAAAATTTTTATCCCAACGTACCGTGATCCCGTACTCCGAAACGCCGCCGAAACCGAGCAAAACCCGTTCACTTAATTTGCTGAACAACACTGAAGCATCTTTGATTGGCTTGAACGGAGTAGTTTCATCTCCTGTCAATTCAACCGGCAATGGTTCTATCTTCAATCCATCAACGCCAACCACACCGAAACCCTCGTTGAGAAAATAATGAGAGAGCGTGTAACCTGCGGGCCCCATTCCGACAACAAGAATTTTCTTTCCGTTGAATGGTTGTGCGTGCGGACGTTCAACGTTGAGCGGATTCCATCTTGTCAGCAAAGAATAAATTTCAAATCCCCATGGAAGATTGAGAACGTCTGTTAAAATTCCTGTTTCGATTTGTGGAATGTTCACCGGGTCTTGCTTTTGGTAGATGCACGCCTTCATGCAATCGTTGCAGATGCGATGACCCGTTCCGGGACACATCGGATTATCAATAGCGATGATTGCCAGCGCGCCGATGACATCGCCGCGTTGTTTCAGCGCGTGCGACTCGGAAATTTTCTGGTCGAGCGGACAACCGGCAAGTGTATATCCAAGCGGATTCTTCTTGTAACTATTGTTCTCCTCAAATCCTTTTGAACAAGAATCTTTATCCCGTTCATGACAGAAGATGCAATAATCAACTTCGCTCATCACTTCCCGTTGTGAGTAGCGCGAATCTGTCAAGTCAAAACCTTCACGCCTTCGGTAATGTTCTTCCGGACCGAAGTTCATGTTCGGAACAGGTGGGAACCCATCCCTTTGGGAACTGTTCAATACTTTCAGTTCCACGAGATGATTGTAATCGAGAGCGTGCGGTTGCTTGAATGTTACCCAATCCTTCATTGATTTGGTTTCGTTGTAATAGTGAGCAACAAGCCATTGTTCAAAAATAACCAAAAGATAAGCAAGAAATTTTCTTAGTGATGCTTCATCAAATGAAGTTGGAAGAACTGACTGAAAACTTTTTTCTGCTTTTAAGTTACCGCAGATTACTGTAAGACGTTCTTTCACTTCATCCGGGAAACTCGACTTGCATTTAATATCAAGCCGAACCAACTCCATGACAATTGCGGCGATTGTGAGCTCATCATCTTCAGAAGGAATTTCGGGAAACGCCTTCTTCAAAACATTCACTTGTGCATCAAGTGTTTCAATCTCGACATTCAACGCGGCTTCCCTGGTTACTTTCTTCAACGCTCGTCGAGTGAAGAACTCTTTCTTATACGTGAAAATTATTTGTTCTTTGTTCGCCCGAATTATATGAGTATTCACTTCATTTTCGACACCAAACAATCGTGTAACAAACTCACTGAGGTATGGTCCCATCTCAATGATGCGATTTGAGATTTCAACACTTGATAAGGTCGAGGCTTTTGTTTGACGGTATTCATCGAATTGCTGAAATACTTCAGGATCTTTTGTTTTGACTTCTTCAAAAAAGTGATTTGTCAGCTCGGCAAGTTTTTCCGGCTTGAACAAATCATAATACGTGAAATCGGGGAGTTTGAGTTGAAGTGTCGTAGCGTGGTTGTCCATATTCTTTCTTTTTCCGGTTGTAAACTGCGGTTGAAAATACAAATTTTTCAGTGAACGGAGAAACGGAAATCCGTTTGTAAACCTTCTCTTCATTTCATATATTGGACGGCGTTCAGTTACAACACAAAATAATGTTATGCAGAAGTGGCGAAACTGGCAGACGCGCTGGACTCAAAATCCAGTCCGGCTTACCCCGGGTGTGGGTTCAACTCCCACCTTCTGCACTAATAAAATCCACGCACCTCTTAGGTGTGTGGATTTTTTTCTTTGGTCTGGAGTTAAGCCCCCAATCAAAACGTTTTATACAATCATGTCCCAAACCTTCTACAACATAAAAGCAAAAGTCTGGCAGTATGCCGGAGTTGGCGGGTGGCATTTTGTTACGTTACCGAAAAAACAATCGACAGAAATAAAATCTAACTTTGGGAACTTGCAAAAACCCTGGGGTTCGTTGCCGGTACTTGCAACCATCGGCAACACAAGTTGGAGAACGTCCATTTTTCCCGATAAGAAAACGGGCGCGTTCCTTCTTCCGGTAAAAGCAGATGTGCGGAAAAAGGAAAACATTGTCGAAGGTATAGTGATTACCATTACTCTGGAGATACGGATATGATGTTTTCTGTTCTTCATTCTTCATTCGATATTGGACATTAAGTGTGGAGTCGGGTCTTTGAAGCGACTTGCTTTTTGACTTGCCACGCACCTCGTAGGTGCGTGGCAAGTTTTTTTTATTTGCTATTCACCAATCTCGTTCCTATTTTCTTCCGACTATTTCGGAATGAACATGCGAACACTTTCTCTTTCAATCATCCTTTCTATTTTTTTCTGCTCGGCGTTTGGTCAGATTACGTCAAGCATTTATTTTCTTGACCGTTTCAATACCTACAAAAACGGCTCTGATGGGAGTCCGATTTGGAGTCCGGTCAAAGGTTCATGGCAGGTCATCAACGAAACGTATGTGCAAAAAGCACCTGATTATGATTGCGCTACTTTATACAATGTCTATCTGAATGAATCATTTGAGATTGAAGTAAGTTTCAAGCACAAATCGGGAGATGTCGGCGCGGGCTTGATGTTCTCATCGTACCAAAAAACCAGCACACAGTACGCGCAGATGATTCGCTTCGACGGGAAGTCGGTGTTTTTGCTGGGCTTTTTTTCCGGCGGAGAGTTTACTGCAACCTCTTCCGTCAAAGTTGATTCGTTCGATGTCAACATCGTACATACGCTTCATCTGAAAGTGGACAGGGAGAACGATGTCTATTCTGTCAAACTCGATGGAAAAAGGTTGAAAGCGAACGAACCGCTTGTCTATCGTTCGGGAAACTGCGGTTTGCAAAGTTCCGCCGGAGAAGTTCAGTTCATGAAGTTTCGATTGTCACGTCTCGAACCGGGAATCCGTCCGTTTGATTTAACATGGACAAAGAAATTTGCTGTTACAACAACTCGTCAGTTCATCGTTCCTGATGAAGTGAATGGCATCGTCCGTGTTCTTTCTGCTGATAGCAACACCTCTACCATCATCGGTTCGCCTGCTTCATCGAACGGACAGTTTCATCAGCCCGTCGCGGTTGCATTGCTGGATAAAGAAACGTTTGTCGTTGCCGATAGAGCCGCAGGCAAACTTCATCTTTTCACACTCGATGGCGCTTGGAAAGCCGCAACCGGATGGAAGGGAAAAGACCGCGGCACGTTCGACGGATTGGTTTCTGTTGCGACGAATAATCAACGGCAGATATTTACACTTGAAGAAACAAACCATCGCGTGCAGGTTTTTGATGAAAGTTTGAAGGTTCTCACTGAGTTTGGGTCGGACAAACTGAAGAAACCACTCGACCTTGCAGTCGAAGAAAACATGGTGTATGTCGTCAACACGGGATTGAGTCAGGTTGAAAAATTTTTCTGGGACGGAACAAAAGCGACATGGAA
>JACPVN010000210.1 GCA_016191715.1 Ignavibacteriota bacterium
GCTTGCTGTGGACAAGCTCTTCCTCGAACGACTCGCGCGAAATGATGTTGTCCAATAATCTCCGTACTTCCCGTGACGGATGTTCCGGATTCAGAAATTCATCAGGAGGAACATAGTAAAA
This sequence comes from Ignavibacteriota bacterium, assembly GCA_016191715.1. Taxonomy (GTDB): domain Bacteria; phylum Bacteroidota; class Ignavibacteria; order UBA10030; family SZUA-254; genus FW602-bin19. Next base: position 122 of record JACPVN010000210.1, read on the forward strand.
ATTCCGGCACACCCAACCGCCAACAACAACTTTCGGATGCGTCCTAATCACCTGCTTGATGACTTCGGGCCGAAAGCGATTGAGATTGTATTGGCAGATTGCGAGCGCCCGGAATTCAGGAAAAAAATAATTGAGTTTTGCTTCGTATTCAATCAGCCGTTCAACCCCCGGTTCATCGCCGAGCATCCACGTCATCTCTCCGGTTGCGCGCAAGGCAGTATAACCTTCGTTCAATGCAATTCCTGTTTGTTCCTTGAGGAACTGTATCATCAGTTCAGGGTCAAAATATCCATGCCGAAGGTATGCGTTTTTTTTGTTGGCAAGAGTGAGTTGTCCGGAAGCGGTTGCGCCGGCGACATCAATTCCGCTTGCTTGCATCGCCTGAAGCACAACATCTGCCGTGTTCTCATCGGCAATGTATATACATTTTTCGTTTCGTTCCAATCCACTCTGCATAAAAGGAATGACCGACGCGAATTGTTCTTCCCGCGTTTCATAGATGAGACATAGATGGTCGTGAACATCGAGATGCTGAATTGCCTCAACGAGACTTGATGCTGAATTGATTGCGGTGTTCATCATACGAACATTCCTTGATAACCTGTGAGACTGAAAATGATTGGAAGTGGAATTACAAAAACCCGGAAGAAGGTAAACGATGTTTTGGTGGGAATCAAATTACTCTTTTCGCTTTGTACACCAAGACACATATCAGTACCGTTCGTTTGTTATTGTTATTCCTGAAAGAACGGTTGGTATTGATAATATGCCGCGCACGCGCCCTCGGATGAAACCATCGGCGCGCCAAGCGGTCGTTCGGGTGTACATTCTGTTCTGAACGCGGAACACTCGTGCGGTTTCTTCAATCCCTGAAGCACAAGTCCGGCAATACAAAGATTGGATTCTTGATGCTCGATGTGGCGTGAAACGCCATGGTGCCAAAGGCGCTCACTGGATACTCGATACTTGTTTTCAGCATCGTACTCTGTATAGGGTTCACGAAGTTTGTATCCACTCGATGGAATCTCTCCGATGCCGCGCCACGTGCGGTCGGTTGTTTCAAATATTTCTGCAAGAAGTTGTTTTGCCGGTATGTTTCCTTCACGGCGAACGGCGCGGGCATATTGGTTTTCCACTTCGTAACGTCCTTCTTCAAGTTGTTTGATTGTCATGTAAATTCCCTGAAGAATATCAACGGGTTCGAAACCAGTTACTACAATTGGAACCCTGTACGTATCAGTGAGCGGAATATATTCTTCGTACCCCATGACGGTGCAAACATGTCCTGCCGCGAGAAAACCCTGAACAAGATTCTGCGGCGAAGAGAGAATCGCTTCGATAGCAGGAGGGACGAGGACGTGCGAACAGAGAATAGAAAAATTTTTGATGCCAAGCCGCTTTGCCTGAAAAACAGCCATTGCATTTGCAGGCGCAGTGGTTTCAAACCCAACGGCGAAGAAGACTACTTGTTTGTCGGGATTTTTCTGAGCGATGGTAACAGCATCAAGCGGCGAGTACACGATGCGAACCGTTCCGCCTTCCGCTTTGACGGTGAGTAAATCTTTTTCTGAGCCGGGAACGCGAAGCATATCGCCAAAGGAAGTAAAGATGACATCAGCCATAGAAGCGACAGCGATTGCTTTATCAATCATCCCGATAGGAGTAACACACACGGGACAGCCAGGTCCGTGAACGAGGGAAATCTCTTTCGGTAACAGCGACTCGATTCCATACTTCACAATCGTGTGCGTTTGTCCGCCGCAGATTTCCATTATCGTCCACGGGCGCGTGGTGATGGAGGCAATCGCGCTCGCAACTGCCTGTGCCGCTTCTGCGTTTCTGTATTCATCAATGAATTTCATTGCTCATTTTGGTTTTTGTCGTTCAGATAATTCCTTGTTGTTAATAAAAACAAAACGATGTCATTCCGAGATCAATCAATGGCAAGCCATTGTTATAAACGTTGATGACATTGTAACTTACACGCAAACCCTACCCCTCACTCCCCTTCCCTTTTGCAAAGGGAAGGGGACGGGGGATGGGTTAGAAAGCATCGAAATCTGTAACATCATCCAATTCTAAGTGACTGTCATTAGCAGTAGCTAGGCGAGTTCCAAAGGAATCCTTTCGGGAGAATCTCTTCCGTATGTTGCACGCGAGATTCCTCACCCCGCTGAAGCGGGGATTCGGAATGACAGTTTGTTCGGATTTTCATTTTCAATCCTTCTTACCTTTCTCAATCATCGTTGCGTATTCCATAATCGCTTTGAATTGTCCTGCGCCATGAACGCCCGCTTCTTCCAGCACTTTCGCTGCCGCGCCGCTTCCGAGATAATGTCCGCCGCGGAACGAGTGAAGCGTACGTTGTATTCCTTCGTTGCTTCGAATCCATTGGTGCATCGTCGGCATGGTGAAATCGGTGATGCCCATTGCTTCGTACGTCAGCGCTTCGGGGAAAATCGTTTCCCGTTCTGTCGCCGGGAGGAACTTGAACAATTCGACGCTGCTAATGTAATAAATGTTCAGATTCAATCCTTGCTCTTCTAACTTCGTCAGCACCTCGTTGACAAAAATACTTGCAACACCGTTCCCCTGTAAAACGATAGTTCCGTTGTATTGCTTTGAAGTTTTATCAGCCGTGCGCATTGCATAGACACCTTTTGCCGTATCCTCAACAGGAGGGAGTTTCATCGCAACGCGATCAATCACTTTTTCAGGCGGGCGCGTAACAAACGGAGCGAGAATCGCCGGACGGAGTTTCAACGCGGCAACAAGCAACGTCCATATTTCCTGTGGGTCCCATGGTGTGAGCGTGATGCACACTCTATGAGGGAAACATTCCTGCAACAGTTGCAACGCCTGCGGGTCGGCGTGTGTTGGACCGTCTTCACCGGTTTTTACTCCGGCGTGCGCGTTGACCATAATCCATGTATTGTACGGTTCGCCGGTAACACTTTCCCGTGCTTGTAATCCGATGCCATGCAACCGCGCCGGAACATGTTCGAGTGCGGCAATGAACGCGCTGTATGATGACGTCACTCCGATGTGCGAGCCGTAACTTGCAACTCCTGCCATCATCGCGCCCATAGCATCTTCACATATTCCGCCGATGGAAACCAGTCGTGAGTTCGGATTCGATGTCGCGTTGAAAAATCCCGGAGCGAATCCGTAATTCACCTGATTGACGCTGGTTGAACCGAGTAAATCCGCCGCCGATGCGAGGAACGCGCCATTCGTTTTCTTGTTGAGGATGTTCAGCGATTTGCCAAGAACCTCACGCAAGGTGATAGAACTTCCGGGTGCGAGTTTCAATTCATCTGGAATGATGTTCGCATCAATCTCTTTGTTTGTGTAGAGTGTGTTCAATGAAGGCGCATCTGCCCGAATTGTTCGTTGAATATTCGTCAACCGTTCTTTTGCGTCCGAGATTATTTTTCCGGCAGTCTTCGTCAGATGAGGATTGCTTTCCAATACGTTTCGGATTGTCATCAACGAATGAAAATAATTTTCTTCAACTCGCGCCGGAATAGCATCACCTGTGAAGCGGGGAAACTGAACATTGAACATCTGCTCGAAATCTTTCAGCGAATTGTAAAACCCATCCGAAGCAAACTTATGTCCTGCACCATGCGAATCCCGTCCTTCAACACCGTACTTCCAGCCCTTGGTTGTTCGATAGATAATTCCTGTCGGCTGTTTTGTCTCTAATGAAAGAGCCAATCGTTGCGCCGCCGCGATTTGTTTGAAGTCATGACCATCGGGAACGTAGATGACGTTCCAATCGTGCACATAGCACAACTCGGCAGGATTCCATTGAACATAGTCGCCTGTTGAGCCATCTTCACGACAGACGAGATTCGAATCAATTGATGCCTGATTCCAATCAACATGCAGGAACGCGTTGTAGAGTCGAGACGTTGCGGCAGATGAAATTGCTTCATGTACACGACCGGGAGTCATTCCTCCTTCGCCTTCAAGGACATGAACGTTCGGAGGATTGTTTGGGTACATATCGAGCGCACCGAGTGCAAGCCCAAACGATGCAGGAACACCGACTCCGCTTGCACCGGTCGCAATCTTGATGAACGGCGTTGCACACGTCGGATGTCCGTCGAGGGCTTTTGCACTGTACTTTTTGAACAATGGAGTTTCGTTTGTCGGGTTTCTTCTGAAGCCGAGCAAATCTTCAAGCCGGAGTTGACGTTTCTCCTGAGCAAGCAATGAAGGATTTCCCAATCGAACCAATTCGTTTCTCAACGCCCACATAGCGTACAAACCCATTGCTTTGTGTCCGGCGGCGTACGAAATCATATCAGCGTCTTTTTTATCCGGTTGAGAAAAATCATAATCCATTGTTTGATAGAGAAGCATCTCGACAGCGCGCCCGGAAGAAATACTTCCGCCCGGATGCCCGGATGTCGGAACAAAGTTGTAGAGGATGCTGCACATCGTTCTGTAGATGCAATCAATCTGCTCGAAGAACTGAAGTTCCTCGTTCGAAAGAAGTGAGTCGAATGACGACATCACATCGGTGATATTGTAATAAACACCTCGTCGGGTGTTCAGTGAAAATGGAGTTGGTGTGGGAAGTGTGTGGTTCATGTTGTTGTTTTCTTTGTTATGTGAAAGATATCATCATTTTGTCATACCTGCGAAAGCAGGTATCCATTCGTGATTGTAGTTATCTCCACGTTTTTGGATTCCCGCTTTCGCGGGAATGACAGTGAGAGGTTTAAATTTCCGGAATCTTCAGTTCATCCAATCCGCTGTCGAGTTCTTCAAACAACTTCAGAGTTTCCTGCGCTTCTTGTTCATCCATCTTGCTGATAGCAAAGCCGACGTGGACGATAACATACTCGTCGAGCAGTACGTCAGGGACGAGGTCGAGGCAGACCTGTTTTTGTATTCCGCCGAAGTTCACCGTTCCCATGAGCGGCGAACTTGCGCGTTCAATTGAGACGACTTTTCCCGGTATCGCTAAACACATAGTCAGTTTCTGTTTCGTCCTGATAAATAGAGATGCCGATGCCCGCTTCAATGAGAATCGTATCGCCGACTTTTGCATCGAGAAGGAAAAACAACGGCACACGTTTGAACGCACCGTTCACGTTTACCTTGCCGAACGTTGTTCCGTTCTCAATGTAGATTTCGTCAATTTGTCCTGTAAGTAAATTCATAAGATTGTCTCTTCAAGTTGTTGTAGGTCCGGTAAATCCTGTTTGCGTTGCAGCCGCATTGCCGCGTACATTTGTCCGAGCGCAATGCCGCCGTCATTCGTCGGTACGCGCTGATGCCAGTACGGTCGAAATCCTTCTTGCTGTAATCGCGTCACGGTTCGCTCGGTCAAATATTTATTTTGAAAACAACCGCCGCTCAATACAATTCGTTCTTCTCCGATTCGCTTTGCTACTTCGATGATGATTTCCGTCAGCGTGTTGTGAAACCTTGCACTGATGAGTGAAGGAGATACGTTGTTTGCTTGGTCAATGAGAATCCCTTCAATTATTGGCAACCAGTTTACCGTGAGGTGTGATTGGTGAGTAGTGATTGGTGTGTGAGTAATTTTTAACTTTTCACTTTTCACTTTTAACGTATCCGTAAACTGTAACCCGAAATCTGTAACCTCGAACGGAAAATGTTCATCCGTTTGCACTCCGTTAGTAAGAAATTCCAGTTCCATCGCCGCCTGTCCTTCAAAACTCACTCGTTGTCGAACGTCGAGCAACGATGCAACAGCATCAAACAAACGACCGACACTTGTTGTTGTCGGGCAGTTGATGTTTTTTGCCAGCATGGTTCTCATCAAAACGAGTTCGTCGCTCTTAAAGAAGCGGAATAATGGAGTAGTGGAGTAATGGAGTAATGGAGTATCTTGCTGGGAGAAAAGTTTCTCGTCATACATTTCATACAATAATCCAAGCGCCGTTCGTCTCGGTTCTTTGATTGCTTTCTCGCCGCCGGGGAGAGGGAATGTGCGGAACGTTGCAACGCGCTCGAATGATGCGTCATTCGTCAACAAAAATTCTCCGCCCCAGATTGTTCCATCGGTTCCGAAGCCCGTTCCGTCCCACGAAACGCCAAGCGCCTGTCCGTCGAGTTGGTTTTCCGCCATACAGGAAGCGACGTGTGCGTAGTGGTGCTGAACCTCCATGAGATAAATATCGGATTGACGATGGACGATGGACGATTTGTAGTTGGTGAGTGGTGATTGGTGAGTAGTAATCTGTTTTGCAAATTTTGTTGAAAGATATTCGGGGTGAAGGTCGCAGACGATTGTTTTTGGCTCAATATTGTATAATTTCTTGAAATCCTGAATAACGTTTTGGAATGCCTCGAACGATTCTTTCGTTTCCAAATCGCCGATGTGTTGACTGATAAAGATGTTATTGCCGGTAGTGATTGCAACAGTGTTTTTCAAATGCGCACCGACAGCAAGGATTGTAGGACGAAATTCATTTCGTCCCTCATCAAGCGGGGTCGAAATAAATTTCGACCTACATTCAATCGGGAGAGGTGCATAGCCGCGGGCACGTCGCACAACCATTTCGCGACCGGCTACTATTCGAACAACAGAATCATCAACATGTCTTTTGATTGGACGATTGTGAACGAGAAAGGCGTCGGCAATTCCGTGCAGTCGCTTTAGCGCTTCGTGTTCGTCAATGCAAATCGGTTCGTCGGAAAGATTGCCGCTTGTTGCAACGATGGGAAAACCAAGTTCTTTCATTAACAGATGATGAAGAGGAGTGTAAGGAAGCATCGCACCGATGTACGGATTTCTGATTTCGGATTTCGTCCCGCCAAGGCGGGATCTCCACTTCGTTCCGAGATTGTGGATTTCTGATTGAAATTCTGATTCCAATAATTCGTTTAATCCCAAGTGAATCTTCGCCAACAATACTATGGGAGATTCGGGCGAACGGAGCAGGCGTTCTTCAATTTCAGAAACTTCACACACTTCTTTGATTGATTCATCTGACGGAAACATCAGCGCAAACGGTTTTTCTTCGCGATGTTTTCGTTGTCGAAGTCGAACCACTGCATCATCATTTCGTGCATCAACGATGAGATGGAAACCACCGAGTCCTTTGAGAGCGATAATTTTTCCGGCGCGAATTCCTTCTGCTGTTTGCAATATTGCTTGATGATACGTTGAAAGAATATTTCCGTTTATATCCCACAACTCCAGATGAGGACCGCACCTGGGACAGGCATTCGGTTGCGCATGGAATCTTCTGTCGAGCGGATTGTTGTACTCGAACAGGCAGTCATCACACAGTTCAAATTTCTTCATTGTCGTGTTCTGCCTGTCGTACGGTAACGCTTCGATAATGGAAAAACGGGGACCGCAATTTGTGCAGTTCGTGAACGGATAGAGATAACGACGATTGCCCGGCTCGAAAATATCGTTCAGGCAATCAGAACACGTTGCAATATCAGGCAAAACGAACGCAGAAGTTTCTCCGTTGCTTTCGCTGTGGCGGATTTCAAATGCTTCAAATCCAACAGGGTCAAGAAACGAAAATTCAAAACTTTGAATGAACGAGAGTGGCGGCTTCTCTTTTTCAATTCTCAGAAGAAAAGAATCGAGAGTATGTTTTTCGCCTTCCGCTTCAATGAAAACTCCTTGTGGAGAGTTCAGCACCCAACCGGTTAAACCAAGTTCTGTTGCAAGTCGGAAGATAAACGGACGGAAACCAACGCCCTGCACCGCTCCGCGAATCGAAATTTTGCAATGGGCTTTCATTCTGGATGCGTTGTATGTTGAAGAAGCCATTCGCACCATGTTTGAATTCCCACGCCGGTTGTGCAGGAAGTTTCAAACACACGTAAGTTCGGGTTGATGGAAAGTGCATTGAGTCGTAGTTGCTCAATGTTGCAATTCACATACGGAAGCAAATCAATCTTGTTGATGAGCAAGACTGACGCGAAGCAAAACATGTTCGGATATTTAAGCGGCTTGTCATCGCCTTCAGTTGTACTTATGACAACAACTTTCATCGCTTCACCTAAATCATAGTTGGCGGGACAAACAAGGTTGCCGACATTTTCGATAATAAGGATCCTGATGTTTTGCAGTTCAATGTTCTTCAATGCTTCATGAACAAGATTCGCTTCGAGATGGCATCCGCCGCGGGTAACAATTTGCACCGCAGGAACTCCGAGACGTGCAACACGTTGTGCATCAATATCTGTTTGCACATCTCCTTCAATCACCGCGAGAGAAACTTTGCCGCGCAATTGTTCAATCGTTCGTTCGAGAATACTAGTCTTGCCGGAGCCGGGAGAACTGACAACATTTAACACGAACAAATCATGTTCGGCAAACAACGCACGGTTGCGTCCAGCGACCTCATCGTTCTTTTCAAGAATTTTCCGCTCGATGGTTATGACACTCATATAATTTTCTCCTCAACATCGGCAACTTCAATTTCAATAAGTTCCATTTCAGTGCCGGAAAGAACCTGTACACGATGACTGTTGCACGCTGGACAAAGTAGGATGAGCGGTTCGCTCGGGCTAACCGAGCCACACGCTTGACAGTGAATTGTGAACGGTGTTTCTTCAATCAGTAGCGATGCGTGACGAAACGACGAGCTGGCAACAAGCGCTTCAAAACAAAACCTCAATGACTCCGTGACAATTCCTGCCCCTATTCCGATTCTCAAACGAACGGAACGAACGTCTTCCTCGTTCGCGCCGTTCAGGTTGCGGCGAATAAGATGGAGAAGTTGTTGTGCGACAGACATTTCGTGCATAAAAATTCTACAGTGAATTGAACAAGAAGCGAGCCACCGAATCAACCGGAAAGTCGGTATAACCCCCGTGAAACTTCGGTGGATGATACAGAAATTTTCATCCTTTTAAAAGACGACGCGCGGGATTCTCAGGGTTGAAAATTAAACACGGCGATGTGAGAGAACCTTGTGATTCACTCCTCAAATTGGTATATTTTTTCCGAAATGAATCACAGGAACATGTTCAAACACATCATACAATGGAGTTTCATAATCCTCGTTGCGTTTGCAATTGCAGGTTGCTCCTCCTCTCAACAAACTCAGGAAGAAACTGAACGGAAAACGGAACTGCGCGATGCCGCGCTCGAACGGTATCTGAACGGTCAACTGCTTGACCAGCGGGAAGAATACGCCGCCGCAATTTTAGAGTACCAGGATGCGTTACGTTTTTTTGAAGAACCGGCAATTTACTTTGCTCTTGCAAAAGATTACGCTGTGCTTGGCAAGCACGAGCAGGCGCTCGAAGCGGCGCACAATGCTGTCCGGTTGGAACCAACAAATATCGAGTACCGCGAAACTCTTGCAGAAATTTACATGCGTGCGTTCCGGTTTGATGAAGCAACCAAAGAAATAGAAGCAATCATTCAACAGGATTCGACACGGAGAGAGTCGTGGTATGATTACGCGCAGTTGTTGCAATTCACAGCGCCATTGAAATCACTCGAAGTGTGTGAACAAATTCTTGAACGCTTCGGTCCGGATGACCACATCTATCTTCAGATGGTGCAGTTGTACAGCGCTCTCGGCAAACTCGACAAAGCCGCAGAGGCGATGAAAGGAATGTTGGCGCTCAACCCGGCGAATTTTGAAATCAAAAAGTCGCTTGGCGATTTGTACATGGAGATGGATAGTGTTGATGCCGCGCTGAGTTTGTATGATGAACTCGTCGAATTACATCCTGAAAATGTTGTCCTCCGCGCTTCAATCGCACACGCGTACCTCGTCAAACGCGATTATGCAAAAGCGCAGGAACAGTTCGATTCGCTCATCACACGGGACACGCTTTCGATTGACGACCAACTCGAATTCGGAAAAGTATTCATCACATTTGTTGAGCGTGATTCCGTTGTCATCCCGCTGGCGGAAGAAATGTTTAACGGAATGTTGAAGCAGTATCCTGACGATTGGCGGCCGTATTGGTTTCTCGGTGCGATTGCTAATGTGAAGCGGGACGATTCGATATCGGTTGTCTATTTCAAAAAAGTAACTGAACTTGCAAAGTGGAATGCCGACGGTTGGGTTGGTGTTGCTTCCGTGTGGTTTGATAAAGGTGAATTGCAAAAAGCGCTCGAGGTTCTTGAAGAAGCAAAGAAGAATGTGAAAGAAGAATTTCGCGTTGAGTTTATTTATGGATTGACGTTACAGAGATTGAAACGACCGACCGATGCGGCGCTCGCGCTTGAACGGGCCATTGGCATCAATCCGAAAAATGCCGATGCGCTAAGCGCTCTTGGTTTAGTGTATGATGAATTGAAGCGACATCCCGATTCTGACACAATGTATGAACGCGCATTGCGGCTCAGTCCGAATAATTCTCTCGTGCTGAATAATTATGGCTACAGTCTTGCAGACAGGGGCGAACAGTTAGAGCGCGCCGAGACGATGCTCAAGAAAGCGCTTGAACAACAACCGAACAATCCATCGTACCTCGACAGCATGGGATGGATTTATTTCCGTCTCGGAAATTTTGAAGAAGCGGAACGGTATATCAAAAAAGCAATTGACCTTGGAAGTAACAGTGCAGTCATCTTTGAGCATTTGGGTGATATTTATTCAAAGATGAATCAGAAAGAAAAAGCGCAGGAGTACTGGAAAAAAGCACTCGACCTCGACGGCAACAATCAGGCGCTCAAGGATAAAATTCAGAGGGGAGAGTTGTGAGGCAGTTCCGATGGATTTTCCTGTGTAGTTTTTCCTTTGTTTTGTTTCACTGTGCGCCTCGCCCTGTCATGAAAGAGATGAACGAACAACCGACAACTCATGAAGAAGTTTTTCAGCGCGTCATGGAACGGAACAATTTGATTCATACATTGCAATCAAACGGCAACATCTCTGTTGATAGTCCCGAACTTTCCAATAGCGGAACGTTTCGACTTTCACTGAAGAAGCCGGATTCGCTGTTGCTGGAAATACGGGGACCCTTCGGTATTCATGTCGGCACACTTTCACTTACCAAAACAACGTTTCAATTTTACAGTGCGTTGGAGAATCAGGTGGTTATCGGTTCGCCCGATTCTTCGTCATTGCTTTCGATTCTTCACGTCGCTCTTCCGGTCGAACAAATTCTCGACGCATTCACAGGCGCATTTCCTATCGTCGTTGATTCATTGATTCGTTTCTCTATAACCGATGAAGAATATCTGATGGCGTTTCAGCGAAAAGGAAAAACAATCGAGTATCGTATTGATGCCGAATCATACATCATCACCGATTATTTGGTGAAGGATGTTGAGGATAAAGTATTGTACAAAGCGGAAGCATCACGCATCACGGCGGGAAGCGACGTCTCAACTCCGTCTGTTCTGAAAATTTCTTTTCCCGATGACGGACGAAGCATTTCACTCGTCTATAAGAAAGTGAACATCAATGAAGATGTTGATTGCTCGTTCACGCTCCCTGAACAGGTGAAGGTGATTCGGAAGTGAAGTTACTCCATTCTTTGATTGAAGTCCTTTCTTCTTTTTTGAGTTTGTGCTTTTGGAATCTCAGAGCACAGAAACCGTTGAAACGGTTTCAAGAAGAGTGTTTTTTGAGTATTAACCCCAGACTTAAGTCTGGGGTTA
>JACPVN010000211.1 GCA_016191715.1 Ignavibacteriota bacterium
AGTATTGTGCTTGAAGAAACGAACATCACTCAGCAATAAACAAGTAACGGTTCTCGGTACGGGGGGGACATCACGAACAATGGCATACGCCGCGATTATGAATAATGCAAAGACAACAATTATTGGAAGAAATAAACAGAAAGCACGAACACTTGCAAACGAACTCGGTTGCGCGTGGGCAGAATCAACATCAACTTCAGAACTACGAACAGATATTTTAATGAACGGAACAAGCGTCGGTATGAATTCGAACAGCATTCCGTTCAATATTCAACATCACTTACGGCAAACAATGATAGTTTTTGATGCTGTCTATTCTCCGCCGATGACATCGCTTCTTCTCGCCGCCGAAAAAGCAGGGTGTACTATTATTTCCGGATTAGAATTTTTTCAAACACAAGCAAAACTACAATCAAGGTTGTTCACCGAATCATTATGAATGAAGTTCCATCTCGTTCAATTCGAACTGTCGAAACAGTAAACGCTGAAGTACGCGTTCCTCCATCAAAAAGTTACACCAATCGTGCGCTCATCGTTGCATCGCTTGCAGATGGGATTACGATACTTTCTAACACATCGTGCAGTGATGACTCGCTTTATCTTATCAAAGCGTTGCAACAGTTTGGCATCGCTATTACACATCAGGATAATTTAATTCAAGTGGAAGGTACTTCCGGCAATTTCAACGCGCCGCACGAAGAAGTCTATGTTGGAAACGCCGGGACTGCAATGCGGTTTCTTGCAACGTTTGCTTGTTTGGCTAAAGGTGAAACAACTCTCACCGGCGATGAGGCAATGCAAAAACGTCCCATCAAAGATTTACTCGATGCACTGACGATGGCTGGAATCAAATCGAAAAGTAACAATGGATGTCCGCCAATTACAATTTATGGCGGTAATTTCAAAGGCGGACTAATTTCACTCTCTGCAAACATCAGCAGTCAATTCGTTTCTTCTATTTTGCTTTCAGCGCCGTATGCAAAATATCCGGTCACACTCACTATCAAAAACAAACTGAGTTCAACTCCGTATGTTGATATGTCGCTTCATGTGATGCGTTCATTCGGCGCGGAGGTGGAAGTTATTGAACCGTACACTTCATACTATATTTCAAACACCGAACGGTATATCGCTGAGCCGTTTCATATCGAAGCGGATGCTTCTGCGCTTACATACTTTGCCGCGGCAGCGGCAATCACAGGTGGAAAGGTATCCGTGAACGATGTTTCGCTTGATTCACTTCAGGGTGATATTCGATTTCTCAATGTGTTGAAAGAAATGGGTTGTAAGATTACAAAACATGAAAACATTGTTGAGATTCAAGGAACCGGACTCAGAGGAATTGAAGTTAATATGAATGATATTCCGGATTGTGTTCCGACACTCGCTGTTGTCGCCGCGTATGCAGAAGGGGAAACGACAATCTCCAATGTTGCACACTTGCAATACAAAGAATCAAACCGACTCAAGGCACTTGCAGCACAATTGTGTAAACTTGGAGCAAAAGTTAAGGTACTGGAAGACGGCTTGCTTATTCGTCCACAACCGCTTCACGGAGCGACAATCGAAACATACAACGACCATCGGATAGCGATGAGTTTTGCAATCGCCGGATTGAAGGTTCCGGGGGTTGAAATACTTAATCCGATGTGTGTGTCTAAATCTTTCCCGAATTTTTGGGATGAATTTAAAAAATTAGAAGAAAGTTGTAAATAATGGCTGGAAATTCATTCGGCAAGTTCTTTCGCATCACCACATTTGGAGAAAGTCACGGCAAGGCAGTTGGCGTGTTGATTGACGGAGTAAAACCAAACATTCCTTTTTCGCTGGATGGAATTCAAAAAGAATTAAACAGAAGACGACCGGGGCAAAGCGGCGTCACGACACCTCGAAATGAAGCAGACCGGGTGGAAGTATTAAGCGGCGTCTTTGAAGGAAAAACTCTCGGTTCACCAATTTGTCTTTTGATTTGGAACAAAGACCAAAACTCAAAAGCGTACGAGAGTATCAAGGATTTATTTCGTCCGGGACATGCAGCATTTACTTATCTATCAAAATTTGGAATTCAGGATTATCGCGGCGGCGGACGTTCATCCGCAAGGGAAACAGCCGG
>JACPVN010000189.1 GCA_016191715.1 Ignavibacteriota bacterium
AGATGAAAAAACGCGAACACAAAACATGGCGCAAACTTATCTTCGGTCCCGACTCAATGATGTTTAACCGAAATGATTTGAGAGAGTTCATCGGTTCAGTCAAATGGTTTCTCGGAAAAGGTCCGAGACCAAAATTCGGGCGATGGACATATTGGGAGAAATTCGATTACTTCGCTGTGTTTTGGGGAATTTTTGTCATCGGCTCGACCGGGCTGACGTTGTGGTTTCCAGAAATTTTTACACTCGTTCTTCCCGGTTATTTTCTCAACATAGCAACGATTATTCACAGCGACGAAGCGTTGCTTGCGGTTGGATTTATTTTCACCGTGCATTTTTTCAACACGCATCTTCGTCCGGAAAAATTTCCGATGGACTTGGTTGTGTTTACCGGACGAATGGATTTGGAAGAATTCAAACACGACAAGCCGGCTGAGTACGAAGAGTTAGTAAAGAACGGTGAACTGGAAAATTATTTAGTCGAGCCGTATCAGCCAATCGTCATTAAAGCTGTTCGCATTTTTGGATACACAGCGCTCACAGTTGGATTCAGTATTGTCATCTGGATTATTTACGCTATGCTGTTTGCGTATCGTTAATTGGTGATTGGTGAGTAGTGAATCGTGAGTTGTGAGTAATCAGTAGATAACATCATAACTAACCACTCACTAATCACCACTCACGATTCACGAATGACCAATGACGAATGACCAATGACCAATGACCAATGACCAATGACAAAGAACCAAGTACCAAGTACAAACAACCAAGAACAAAAGAAATGTATAACTCAATAGTATTAGTCAAACAAGTTCCTGACACGACGAACATTTCAGGACAAGTGATGAAGGAAGACGGCACGGTGAACCGTTCAAAACTTCCTGCCATCTTCAACTTTGAAGATAAAGTTGCGTTAGAATTTGCTTTGCAAATTAAAGATAAGTACGGCGGTAAGGTAACAGCGATAACGATGGGACCGCCGCGTGCCTCTGATGTGTTGCGCGAATGTTTGTACATGGGCGCTGATGAAGCGTATCTCATCACCGATAGAAAATTTGCCGGAGCGGATACGCTTGCAACTTCGTACGTGCTGAGTGAAGCAATTAAGAAAATCGGGAATTATGACTTCGTGTTTGCCGGGCGACAGGCAATTGACGGAGATACGGCGCAAGTCGGACCGCAGACAGCGGAGAAGTTGAACATTCCGCAAATCACATACGCAGAAGAAATACTTGATGTGAAAAACCGGACGGCTCGAATCAGACGAAAGATTGAAGGTGGCTACGAAATTCTTGAAAGCAAACTTCCTGTTCTTGTCACGGTCATTAAAGATGCGGCTGAGCCGAGACCGTTCAGCGCAAAGCGGGTGATGGCGTACAAAGGTGCAAAGTCGTTGCTTGAGTTGGAGAAAATGGTTGAAGGAAACTCACTGTTGTACACTGACCAACTTGTGCATGAATATCAAAGTCGTTCACTTTTCATCCCGACATTAACGACAGATGATTTGAATGTGGACGTTGAGCGGTGCGGTGTGAAAGGCTCGCCAACGAAAGTGTTTAGCATCGAATCGGTTGTGCTTGCGGGCGGTGATCATGTTCGAATCGAGAATTCAAGAATCGGGATGAACATGCTGATTGATAAACTGATGGAAGATCATATTTTCGGTTGATGACTATGAGTAATAAAAGAAATGAAGTGTGGGTGTTTATAGAACAACGTGACGGAAAACCCGCCGACGTCAGTCTCGAACTCCTGAGCAAAGGACGAAAACTTGCCGACAATATGAAAGGCGTTCTCAAATCTGTCGTCATCGGACATGACGTGAAGAACATCGCTGTTGAGTCGTTCAAGTTTGGCGTGGATGAAGCAATTTTGATTGAACATCAGGAGTTGAAGCATTATCGAACACTGCCGTACAATAGAATCATGAATGAGCTTGTCGAGCAACATCAACCGAGAGTTGTGTTGTTTGGTGCGACAATCATCGGGCGGGATTTAGCGCCGCGGGTTGCTTCGCACACCCGAAGCGGATTAACCGCCGACTGCACCGAGTTGAAAATTTCCGAGGTTGAATATCTTGGGAAGAAGTTTGATGATTTGTTGTTGCAAATTCGTCCGGCGTTTGGCGGCAATATCATAGCGACAATCATTACGCCCGACGTTCACGTTCAGATGGCAACCGTGCGTGAAGGTGTGATGGAAATGCACACGGTTGAAAAACCGAAGCAGGTGAAGATTACAGAAGTTCCGTACATCCCGAATGAGATTGATAATCTTATCAGACTGATTGAACAACATCGTGAAGAAAGTAAAGTGAATTTGAAATCCGCACCGATAATCGTTGCAGGCGGTTACGGGCTTGGGACAAAAGAAAACTTCAAGTTTGTACAGGAACTTGCTCATACCGTTGGCGGCGAAGTCGCGGGTAGCCGCGCTGCAGTGGATGCAGGATTTATCCCGCACGAGCGACAGGTTGGACAAACCGGAGTTACGGTCCGTCCGAAGTTATATTTTGCCATCGGTATTTCCGGAGCGATTCAGCATCGGGCAGGAATGTCGGAGGCGAAGAAAATTGTCGCCATCAATACCGACCCGGACGCACCGATATTTGAAATCAGTCATTACGGAATTGTCGGCGATGCAACGGACATCATTCCGAAATTCATCGAAGCATACAAAAGCAGGTTGAAGTAACACTATGCCGAATTATTTTATAGACAATTCAGACCTTCAATTTCATTTCAAGAATCTTGAGATAAAAGAAATTATCGCGCTCGCAGAAGATAATTTCGAGCAGGCAAAAGAGTTCAACTATGCGCCTATCAGTTATGAAGACGCGATGGAAAACTATCGCAAGGTGCTTGAAGTCGTTGGTGACATCGCGGGAAATTACATTTCACAACGTGCCGCCGATGTTGACCACGATGGCGCTTCGTTCAGTGATGGAAAAGTGTCGTATGCATCGGGAACACAAAAAAATCTTCAGGAACTTTCTCAGGCGGATTTAATGGGAATGATTCTTCCGAGAAAATATGACGGCTTGAATTTTCCCTTCACTATTTATATGATGGCAGTGGAAATGGTTTCCCGCGCAGATGCTTCATTAATGAATATTTTTGGATTGCAGGATATTGGTGATACGATTCGGAAGTTTGGAAACGAAGACCAACGAATGGAGTTTCTTCCACGAATCAGTTCAGGCGAACACACCGGCGCAATGGCACTGACGGAACCTGATGCCGGTTCCGATTTGCAGGCAGTCAAACTTACTGCTTATCAAAACGAACAAGGAAAATGGTTCTTGCGCGGCGTGAAGCGGTTCATCACGAATGGAAACGCACAAGTGCTTCTCGTGTTAGCGCGCTCGGAAGCAGGAACGAAAGATGGTCGCGGACTGAGTATGTTTGTCTGCTATGGCGATGAAACAGTGAAAGTCCGTCGCATAGAAAACAAACTTGGTATTCACGGTTCACCGACGTGTGAATTACAGTTCAACGATACGCCCGCACAGTTAGTCGGCAGTAGAAAGTTCGGTTTGATTAAGTACGTACTTGATTTAATGTACCGCGCCCGCATGGGAGTTTCAGCTCAGGCGTTGGGAATTTCTCAAGCCGCGTATGAAGAAGCGCTCAAGTACGCAAAAGAGAGAAGGCAATTCGGCAAAGCGATTTACAATATTCCGGTTATCTCAAACATGCTGATTGATATGCGTGTGATGCTTGAAAGTAATCGCTCGCTTCTTTACAGTACAGCAAAGTGTGTTGATGAAAAAGAAAAGATTGAAGACTGCATTGAGAAACTGAAAGCGGAAGGGAAATCGTTTGCAGAAAAAAATACCCGCTTGAAGCAAGTAACAAAACTTGCCAACTTGCTGACACCAATGACAAAGTTTGTGTTGACGGAAGCTTCCAATAAGATTACATACGACGCGTTACAGATTCACGGCGGGACAGGATATATGAAAGAGTTTCGAGTAGAGCGACTCGCGCGGGATGCGCGCATCACGAACATCTATGAAGGAACTTCACAGATGCAGGTCGTGGCGGCGAGCGGCGGCGTCATTAACGACGTGCTTGCCGAGTTTTACATCGAAAAAGAGAAGAAAGAGTACAAGGGTGGATTGACGAAACTTGCCAATCATTTAAAGGAAATCCGGCTACTCTTTCTTGACTGTCTCAAATACGTTCTGGATAAGAAAGAAACAAGTTTTCAGGACGTAGCGGCAAAGGATTTGGTCGAACTGTACAGTTATTTACACATCGGCTATCTGTTGTTGGATGAAGCCGAGAAAGAATCGAGAAAAGTATTTATTGCCAATCGTTATATTGTCGGCGCGATGGCGAATGCACGAAAAAATGTTGAAGCAATCAAGAACGAATTGTTTTCTGATTTGCTTCATGCAGAGAAAATACTTTTATAGATGTGCGATGTGAGATATGCGATGCTCGATGCTCGATGCTTGTGCTTGATGCTCGATGCTTGATGCTTGATGCTCGATGCTTGATGCTTGATGCTCGATGCTTGATGCTTGATGCTTGATGCTTGATGCTTGATGCTCGAAGCTTGATGCTTGATACTGAATAGCAAATCACTAATCACAAGTCACGAATCACTATTCACTAAATTGAAAAGGAACAAAAATGTTTTACTATAAACTCTACGACGACGAAGAAAAAGTCAATTACATTAAAACAACGTTCGAACAGAAACGTATTCGGCAACTCTTACAGGATTTTGAGAAAGTGCATCAGGAGTATCATAACTCCGAGTTCATTCATTTTCTGAAAGAGAAAGACCCGCAAGCGGAACTTATTGAAGTCACGACCATTACATATTAGCGATGAGCAGTGAGCGGTGAGCTTGGAGCAATGAATGAAATACAAACTACTACGCACGAATCACTACTCACTAATGACAAATGACTATTGACCAATGACGAATGACAGAATCAATCAACCGAGAACATAAAACCAAACTACCATCATGAAAAGACTATTTCCTCATTCGTTCTATAATTTAATCACGCTCATTGGCGCGGCAATCGCTGCCGTCAGTGTTCTTTTGATTGCGTTTCTTGTGATGCTTGAAGCAATGGCAGAAAGCCCCAGCCCGTACATGGGTATCATCGCATTTGTCCTTCTTCCCATGGCATTACTCTTTGGCGTCGGAATGATCGTGATGGGAATTCTTCGCGAACATCGGAGAACAAGGTTGGGGAAACCGCACGGTTTACACCTGCCAATGATTGACCTGAATAATCCGCGGCATCGTACCGGCTTTACAGTGTTCTTTGTCGGTTCGATCTTATTCTTAGGAGTTGTCGGATTCAGTAGTTTTAAGGCGTACGAGCATACCGAGTCGGATGAGTTTTGCGGTGAAACATGTCACGGAGTGATGGAGCCGGAATTTACAGCGTATCAATATTCTCCTCATGCGCGGGTTGGATGTGTACAGTGTCATATCGGTTCCGGTGCGAGTTATTTTGTGAAGTCGAAACTTTCCGGTGCGTATCAGGTGTACGCAGTCTTAGCCGACAATTATCCGAAGCCAATTCCGACACCGATTGAGAATTTGAGACCGGCGCAACAAACCTGCGAGCAATGCCATTGGCCCAAACATTTTTACAGTGAGAAAGAACATGTGAACACCTATTATGTTTCCGATGAGCATAATACAAAGTGGACGATGAATTTGTTGATGAAAATCGGCGGCGGTAATATCGAAGCCGGTCCGACTTCAGGAATACATTGGCACATGAATATTTCTCATGAAGTTACGTATGCCGCGCTTGACCGTGAACGACAGATAATTCCCTGGATTCGCTCACGGACTCCGAACGGAAAAGAAACAATTTACCGAAGCACAGAAATTTCAGTTGACGATGATTCGATTGCAAAATCATTCCAACGAAGGATGGATTGCATTGATTGTCACAACAGACCATCACATATCTATCACCCACCGGCACGTTCTGTTAATCATGTCATGGCGCTTGGATGGATTGACCCGAAACTTCCAGACGTGAAAGGGGTCGCTGTGAAGGCGTTGGAATTTCCCTACACGACAAAACAGGTTGGGTTAGACAGCATCAAAACCTATATCGAAGGATACTACAACGAGACGTATCCGTCTTTGGTTTCAACTAAACATAATGAGATAGAAAAAACAGTTGCGGAGGTTCAGAAAATCTTCAGCAGGAATTATTTCCCTGAGATGAAAGTGAGTTGGAAGAAATTTAATGATAACATCGGACATCTCTATTATCCGGGGTGTTTCCGTTGTCATGATGGAAAACATGTGAGCGACGACGGAAAAGTTCTTTCGAGAGATTGCAACGTGTGTCATACAATTCTTGCTCAGCAATTCGAGCGAGACACACTACGGCTTTCGTTGGGCGGTGTTGAATATCATCATCCCGTTGACATCGGAGCTGCATGGAAAGAAATGAATTGCAGTGATTGTCATAATAGTCAGGAACAATAAGGAACACTAATGAAATTTTTCAAACGATTTCCGGAACAAGTCAGACGACTGAGCGTGGTCTTTCTTGTGTTGATAGGAGGCTTCCTGCTTGTCAGGTTTATGCTTCCTCCCGAAATGAAAGACAGTGAACTTCATGTGAAGTCCACGGTCGAACGAGAGACGGTAAAACCCGTTAAGTATGCAGGCTCAGAAGTATGTGCCGATTGCCATGAAGAGTACAATCTCAAGAAACATGGTTACCACAGAAACCTGTCATGCGAAACGTGTCACGGGACGGCGAAAGAACATTCGGAAAATCCGACTGAAATTAAACCGTTTGCTCCAAAACAACGAGAGTTTTGTTCGCGGTGTCATACTTATGACCGGTCACGTCCGACAGGATTTCCTCAGATCAATCCGATAGCACACAACCCATTGAAACCTTGTGTACAATGCCACAATCCGCACGACCCGAAACCACCGACAGTTCCGCAGGAGTGTCAGGCATGCCATGCAGAAATTGCACGGACGAAAGCGGTGAGCAAGCATGTGTTGCTCGAATGTACTGTCTGCCATGAAGCGCCGCAGGAACACAAAGTATCGCCGCGAGAAGTGAAATCATCAATTCCGTCAGACCGGGACTTCTGTGGAAAATGTCATGGAACAGAAGCGACTGACCAGATATCGCCGAAAGTTGACTTGACAAGTCATGGCGAAAAGTATTTATGCTGGCAATGTCATTATCCACATCAACCGGAGATCAAATAATATGGATAGAAGAAAATTCCATCAGAAATTATTTACACTACTTGCTACAAGCACATTCGTTGGAAAATATTTCTACCGTCAACAGGCGAAAGCGGAAACGAAGGGATATGACCCAT
>JACPVN010000083.1 GCA_016191715.1 Ignavibacteriota bacterium
AAAACATTCCCACGCGGGAGCGAGGGAACGAGAATATAAAAATTAATCAATCAGAAGAATAGTTTTCACACAGTCTGTCCCGCGTGGGAATGTTTTTTCTTGACGCTCTTACGTCCGATATTTTACAAATATTATTTTTCATCCTCACACCTTCAAATGCTTTATCTTGTTGTACTCATCTGAGTTCTTGCCGTAGTTTCCGCTTACGTATTTTTTAGTTTCGGAGAGGATGCGGGCAACACCGTTGGTCTTCGAGTGGTACTCCGTTTGTCGTTTCTTAATGAGCGGCTTGAGTTGTTTGTTGTTCAGGTCGGCAATGTCCGCGTTGAGCGTCTTCAACTCAGTCACGCAGGCAAGGTAACCCGCCAGAGTTATCTTAGGGTCGGCGGGAGAGTAGTCGGCAATATCTTCAATCACGCTGTAAAATTCCTCACCGCATTTTGCAATGGAAGCATAACTCTGTTCGGAAGTACTGCGGGTTTTATCTTTTTCGTCTTTCGGTTTGCGGCGGGTAGTGCTTGGCGCCATCCTGTTAATAAGTCGGCGTAACACGGTGAGTTGCGATTCGTATTCATCCCCTAAACCATCCACATACGTTGCCACCTGCCGCGAAAGTCGCACAAGCCCGTCTTCGCTATTCGTCTCTAACTTTCCATTGACGACGATAACCCTGCGGTCTTGTTTCTGCTTCAGGCTTGTTTGTTTGTCTGTTATCTCTCCATCAAGTTGTCCCAACGTGGTAACTTTCGCTGACAGTCCGTCCTTCGCAATACCTGTTTGCTTAGGAGAGTATCCGGACATTCCTTCCGTTGCCGATTGTAAATCTCTCAGCGTCTGGTGCATGGTTGCAAATGTTTTTTCCGCCATGATGTTCTTTCCCTTTACTATGATTGAAAATGTTTTTTAGTTAATGGAAAATGTTTTTACTTCAAACTCTTACAAGTGCAAAACAATTGTGTGCAAGTTACTTTAAATGATTTAAAAGTGCAAATTAATTACCTACAAGTTCTTCTGAATGGTTTACAAGTTCAAAACAATTGCTTCCAAGTTCTTTTGAATTGCATCCATGTGCCAAGTAATTGCAATCATGTTCTTGAAATAAATGCAGAAATTGCCCTTTATTGCACAAATGGTTGGGATTATTGATATAAGGGTATTTCTAATAATGAATAATGAACACCGAATGTCGCCCGCCTGCCAAAGTCCCGTTTTCGGGACGGCGGGCAGGAATTACGAAGTGGAAATTTACTTCAAAATTTATAATTCCACCGATGGTGTCCCTTAGGGAATTGTTCGATATTCGATATTCTTTTGTATTGTTAGAATCACCCTAAGAACAAAGTACCAAGTACAAAGTACTAAACTTTAACATCATAAGCCAATGTAAAAAACTCCCTATCCTCATGCGTATGAATTCGTACAACGCCTGCTCGAATGAGTCGGACAAGCAAACGGGAGGCACGACGGTCGCTGACGTTGATGAGCCGTCCGTATTCACGAACAGTAATGCGTTCATGTTCTTCAAGATATTTGAACAAACGATGCTCATTCTCACCGATGCCGAGTTTTAACGGTGGTGCATCCGGTCGTTCTGCTTCAAGTATCTTTACGGTTTCACGACTTGCCATCATCGTATTATCATTCACACGAATATAGACACGGGTGTTCTCTCCGTTCTTCCTGTATGATTCATCACTGTGCTGAACTTCTCCCAGAAAGTAATGAGGCTTCATTGTGCTTTCCTCAATCTGACAAACAATGACATCTCTTCTCCCAAACGAAAGTACATTAATCGTTGGATGGATTTCCGGGTCAGTGAAATCACGACCAGCCATTTCAATCAAATCAATTTCTGATTTTTCACTTTCAACGCCGACTATCGAACCGTCATCATCAACGCCGAAGAGAATCGTTCCTCCTTTTGTATTGGCAAAGGAGATAATTGTTCTGGCGATTTTCTCAGGTGATGAAATTCGCCGCTTAAATTCAATCCGAAATCCTTCACCTTCATCAATAAGTTCTTGGACAGTTTTGTAATTCATGCTGATAACAATAATTCCAACCTACGGTTGCTGTAATCAATAATCTGCACCCGCCGTAGGCGGGCATAAGTGAATATCATTTGCTATCTAAATAGCTTTGAAGAAGTATCGCCGCCGCCATCGCATCTATAATCTCTTTCGATTGTCGTTGTTTCTTCTTCACATTCATGTCGCGTAACGTTTGATGCGCTTGCTTTGAAGTAAATCGTTCATCCCATCTTACAATCTCGATGCTAAATTGACGTAACACATCTGTAATAAATTTCTCAACTTCTTCCGCCTTCTGTCCTTTTTCTCCTTTCAGATTGTACGGCATACCGATAACAATGGTCTTTACCTGAAATTCTTGCAACAGGTTTTCAAACTCTTTTTTCACATCAGTTGAAGCAATAAGATACTTCAAGGGTCGCGCAATAATATTCAACGGGTCGCTGATGGCAATGCCGATGCGCTTGCTTCCGTAATCTATTCCTAAGCATCGTTGCATGGTCAGGCGTTATCTCCGACCGGTTGAGAAATAAATTCCTTGAGAAGTTTCCCCGGTTTGAAATGCGTCTTCCTTCGTTTCGGGACAAAAACAATCTCACCCGATTTCGGATTACGTGCTTTCGGTTTGGGCTTGGTAACCTTCACTTCAAAGATTCCGAAGTCGCGAAGTTCAATCCGACATTCGGGTTGCGCCTGCATCATAACATCACGCAACGCGTTGAGAACATGGTCAACCCATGGCGCGGCGATGGTAGTTCGTTTGTTTGTCGTGTGTGCAACACGCAACACAACGTCGTGTTTTGTAAACGTAGGGGAGATGTGATTTTTACTTTTCATGTTTTTTCAATGATTCAGAATATCGTTCCGCTGAAGAAACACCTTTTATTTTTCTCAATCGTTCTGTCAAACGATTCAGATGTTCTTTGTCTTTCACATACACAAGAATGTACCCTTCAAACAGTCTGTCTTGTGTATCAATATTTACTCCGCGGATATTTGTGTTTTGATAAGTCGAAATCGAATGTGTAATGTCGTTCAACATACCGGTTCTATCCTCTCCTGCGATTCGTATTGCGGCAGAAAATTCTGTTCCCTCAATCTGGGGCCAGGAAACTTCTATGATTCTGTTTTTGTCCGTCAGCATCAACTCCTGAATATTTTTACAGTTAGCACGGTGAACCTTTATTCCATCCCCCTGAGAAACAAAGCCGATAATCGGGTCGCCCGGAATCGGATTACAACATTTCGCATAACTATGAAGGAACGAATCCTGTGAACCGCGAAGAGAAATTCCGCCGGTAACTTTTCGTGCGGTTTGAATAAATCTGTCAATAAATCCGGCGGGCGCTTCCTCCTCTTTCTTTTCTTCCGGCTGAATATGTTTGACTTGCAAATGGATTGTATTGATTGCGCTGTCAGCATCAATCTCTCCCTTGTGAATTTTCAAATAGAAGTCTCGCAACGTCGTAACACCAAAGGACGAAAGATATTTCACAATATCCTCCTCGTTCAAATGCACTTTCTGTTTCTTCAATCGCTTTTCTAATTGTTCACGACCGTCGCTCAACGCTTTCCGTTCTTCGTCTTTGAACCAACGCCGGATGTGCGACTTTGCTTTATGTGTCGTTGCAATTTGTTCCCAATCCATGTTGGGTGTTTGTTTCTTCGATGTCAGAATTTCAACCTGGTCGCCGCTTTGAAGTGTTGTATCGAGCGTAACGATTTTTCCGTTCACCTTAGCGCCGATGCAATGAAATCCAACATTTGAGTGAACGGCGAAAGCGAAATCAATCGTTGTCGCGCCAACGGGAAGAGTTTTCAAATCTCCTTTCGGTGTAAAGACATAAATCTCATCCTGATAAAGCGTGAGTTTGAAACTCTCCATCAATTGTTCAACACTTACCTGATCTCCGTGTTCAAATAAATCCCGAACCCACTGTACCCAATGCTCTAACTCTTCATCAACTTGTGCGATGTTTTCTTTGTACTTCCAATGTGCGGCAACACCTTTCTCTGCAATCTCGTGCATCTCCGGCGTGCGGATTTGCACTTCAATCATTCTCCCGTCAGGTCCTACAACCGTAGTATGCAGCGACTGATATCCGTTTTTCTTCGGGACGGAAACATAATTTTTGAATCGTTCGGAATTGGGAGTGTATGCAGAGGAAACAATTCCATACACCAAAAAGCAGTCGTTATCATTTTCCGATTCTAAAATAATTCGAATCGCAAACAGGTCATAGATTTCTTCAAACGGTTTTTCCCGGGCGCGCATTTTGTTGTAAATGCTGTACGGATGTTTCGGGCGTCCTTCGATTTCGTATGTGAATCCCGCTTCATCCAACCGAACCTTCAACGGTTTGATAAACTCTTTGATATACGCATCGAGTTCTTTCTTTGTTGCTTTTAATTTCCGAACAATCTCTTCATACTCGGTCGGATGTAAGTATTTGAATGCCGCATCTTCCAACTCCCATTTCACTTTCGCTAACCCGAAGCGATGAGCAAACGGTGCGTAAATATCAAGAGTTTCTTTTGCGATGCGCGGGCGTTTCTCTTGCTTGACATGTTCCAATGTTCGCATGTTGTGTAATCGGTCGGCGAACTTTATCAGCATCACCCGAATATCCGTTACCATTGAAAGCAATAATTTCCGGTAACTTTCTGCCTGTGTTACCTGATGGTCGCGAGTTACATCGGTAATCTTTGTTGTTCCATCAACGATGTTTGCAATTGTTGCACCGAACTCCGCTTTGATATCTTTGATTTCGTATTTCGTATCTTCAACAACATCATGCAGCAACGCGCACGCGACCGAAACATCATCGAGGGGAAACTCCTGCGCTACAACCTTCGCTACTGAATACGGATGGTCAAAGTAGGGCTCGCCCGAATCGCGAACCACGCCGTCATGCGCATTCGAACTAAACTCATACGCATGACGAATTAAATCCTCGTTCACAGTCCGAAGATTTGTCTTACATAATTCAAGAAGTTCATCCAACTTCTGACGTTTATAAACACCGCTTTTCATTGATTGATATTTTTTATTCCTATTGGAATATAACTCAGCGCAGGGTGAATGTCAACTATTAACTTAGGTTACGCAGGGATATATTATTCGATACGAAAGCTCGAAATCCGAAGCACTAAATCCTAAATCCCGAAAGGATCCCTTTGGGACAAATCCGAAACTCTAATGTCAAAACACAACCACTAGTTCAATTTCTAAATTCGTGCTTAGGATTTGTTTAGAGTTTCGATATTTATATTTCGGATTTCTAAGAATAAATTACACGTATGCGTAGCATCATCTATTAATAAAAACCCCGAACCATGTCCGGGGCTTTCCCTAATACTACAAACCAAAAACTATAACCACTAACCACTAACCAGTAACCCTTCTCACTCTCCCGTCCCGAAAATCCTATCTCCTGCATCTCCAAGTCCGGGAAGAATATAACCTTTATCATTCAGTTGCCTGTCAAGCGAACAAGCATAAATAAAAACATCAGGATGCGCTTTGGAAAGCTTCTTCACTCCTTCCGGCGCCGCAACAAGAGAAACAAACTTAATCTTCTTTGCCCCTTTGTTTTTTAAAAATGTTACCGCCGCCGCCGCGCTTCCTCCGGTTGCAAGCATCGGGTCAAGAATAAGCACCAACGCTTTGTCCAAATTCTTTGGTAGTTTGAGATAATAATCAACCGGCTTCAATGTTTCTTCATCTCGGAACAAACCGATATGGCCGACTCTTGCATCTGGAAGCACTTCAACAAAACCACCGACAAGTCCAAGTCCTGCACGCAAAATAGGAACAAGTACAACAGAACTCTCGACAATATGTCCGGCTGTTTTCTCTAACGGAGTAGCAACTTCAATTTCAGCAAGCGGCATATCCCGGGTAACTTCATACGCCATCAGCGCCGCAATTCTTCTCAGTATTGACCTGAACTGATTGCTTGGAGTTTTCTTATCCCGAAGTTTTGTTAAATCCCGTTTAACCAACGGGTGATTGATGATGTGGAGGTTTTTCATAGTTTATGCTTCTTTAATTATTTCTGGTTAAGATATTAATAATTCCCTTCCCTACGAAGTAGGGAAGGGGCAGGGGATGGGTCAAATAAAAACATTGAGTAAACTTTTTTCAACTTTATTGAACAGCTCATCGAGCGATTCTTGAATTTTAATTGTTTCTGCAATCGAAGTAATAACACTCGCATACACAGTGGTTTCTTCTGCTGAAAGTCTTCTGCCTTTTCTGTCTTTGAGCCACTTCTCTGCAACTTGATAACCACCGATATGATACTCCCAAACTTCTGAAGAAACACCGCTAACATAATTATCTGGACTGATATAGACTCGTGATGTCTTTTCGTCGTACGATACTTTAACGACTTGCATATTGCCTGCGCCTTCACATTTAGCAATTCGTTTTTCGAGTTTCTTTGATTTGAGTAAGTGCAACTCAACAAGCTCAGAACCTTTCTCAGCAAGTTCTTGAAAGAGTTTGTAATTTTTCGTAAAAGGTATGCGAGGAAAGTCTGTTCTAAGAAACTCACCATATTTATTACGATAATTATTTGAGTAAAGAATTGCATAGATGTAGCAAAAAAGTTCTTCAGGTAATACGACTTGTTCGTATTTAGTTTCAAGTGCCGAACCAAGTGCGGGATTTAAATTTGGTCTACGATTTACGGAGTCTTCTTCTTCCCTAAGGAAGGGTAATAACATTGACGTAGTTCCGGTACGATACTTAGCTTGGGGTTCAAACAACATCATCATTTGGTAAGCTGCGTTACGTCTGTTACCTCTTGTACTTTTCTTTTCTTCATCGTAGTAATAGAGCGGGAAACAATAATCAATCGTCTTCAACGAAACTGCCACATGTTCGACAATAGTATCGCCAACCAGAATATGCGACCAGGGAATTGCTGTCTCGACTCTTCTGGGCATTATGAGCGCACAATTCGTTTGCATCATGTGTCTCATTACTTCTTTACGTCCGCGTTCTATTACAGCATCATGGTAAAATATTTCTCGTACATCAAACGGTCTATAAAGGATTTTTTCAAAACACTGGTTCCAATATTCATCTCTTGCGATTTCTTTTCTAGCTTTACCAAGTTTCCATGCTCCGGTATCATGGAGATTAAATGTTTTTTAGACAAAGATATCATCAAAGGATTCGTCAACAAATTGTCTGATACGTTTCAGTAGATTACTTTTCCCAAAGTCAATAACGAAATTATCCCTCGAAGTTACAATCCCGACACTATTAACTGGAAAAATGTCTTGAATACTCCAGTACGAAAGAAACTGTTTAGAGCGTCGCTCATCTCTTGGTACAAAAAGGTATTGGGGTGAAGTCGGATGCAGTTCTGTCCAGTTTGTTTTCTTAATGTTCTGTTTTTGTAAATATTCA
>JACPVN010000084.1 GCA_016191715.1 Ignavibacteriota bacterium
GTGCTTGTGAAGTGAAATGTTGAGTATTAATAGAAGAAAAAAAAACATTTTGACATGTAGATAATTTCAAATACAGTATATTTAAATTATGAAAATTGTATATGTCTCTTACTCCTGAGGAAAAAAGAAAAATTTATGAGGAGGAAAAGGCAAGAATAGAAGCGCAAGCAGAAATCTATAACAACAAGAGGTTGAAGAAAAAAAGAAAGCTAAGGAAATTGGCAATAAAGTATTCTCAGGTTGTCTTATAATATTAGCTATTTTTGTAATATTTTCAGTCATCTCTATTTTTTTAGATTCAGAACCAAGTGAAGAGAATTCTACTAATAATACAAATTCACGTTCTCCTTCGGAAGTTGGTTTTGTTGAAGGTATTGGAAAAGAAGTAATCATAGATGAACTAGAGCATTGGAAAACAATTGGATTAGTGGTAAGATACGAATTTTCCGACGGCTCAGTTGTAGTTTATTTAAATCATTCAGATTGGATTTCATTGCATGAAAATAATAAAGCCGATTTTAAAGCAGGAATTCGATCAAAATGGCCGGATGGTTCCATCAAATTCCGTGATAGTCAAACTGGTGAAATTCTCTAACATGGGAGTTAGTTAGTGCATTGTGTCATCATGCTTCCCTTCCCGTCTGGGAGGGAGTTGTACTCCCGACCAAATAATAACTGTCTGCACCGCTGATTCGCATGATGAAATGATAATCTTGATTGCTTTCCATCTAACTTAAATTTTCAATATAAGAGACATCATTATTTCATGATTAAAGAGGAATACAAATACTCAGACATCACTGAGAAAATTATTGGTTGTGCAATGAAAGTTCACAACACATTGGGGAATGGTTTTCAGGAGGTGATTTATTAACGAGCATTGGCAATTGAAATGACGAACCAGCGTTTGTCTTTTGCTCGGGAAATGGAAATGCAAATTTACTATGAAGGAGAAGACATCGGCACAAGAAGAGTTGATTTCTTCGTCGAAGACAAAATCATGGTCGAGTTAAAAGCAGTTACACAACTTGAAAAAGTTCATCTTGCGCAAGCGCTTAATTATCTTGAAGCATACAAAATGGAAATCGGTTTACTCATCAATTTCGGCAATACAAAACTTGAGTTCAAACGACTAACAATTCAAAAGAAATTACAAAACAATCCACCATCATAAAAATCATTTCATCAAATCCATCAGCGGTACAGACAATGAATAGACGAGACATGTTAAAAAGCGTTGGAGCGTTCGGCATCGGCTCCTTTCTCCCGTTCGGGAACACTCTCAGTGCGGATGAGAAGGCATTAATTCTATCATCGTCGTGCGTCTTAACTCCTCAGGAAACAGAAGGACCGTATTACTTCGACCCGGATCTCATCAGACAAGATATACGTGAGGATACATCGTCTCATGTTGTTGAGACAGGCATTCCGCTAAACATGCTGTTCACCGTGATTGATGTACATTGTAATCCCATATCAAATGTTATAGTTGACATCTGGCACTGCGATAAAGATGGAAACTACTCAGGATATGCGGGGCAACCGGGCGGCAGTACCATTGGTCAGAATTTTTTACGCGGTGTTCAACTAACAGATTCAAACGGACAATGTTCGTTCGTCACTGTATATCCGGGTTGGTACCCCGGCAGAGTAACGCATGTTCATTTCAAAGTCCGATTGAGTTCGACGACGTATGTTACTTCACAGTTCTGTTTTCCGGATAATATTAATACAGCCGTGTATCAAACTTCATTGTATTCGGGGCGGGGACAAAACGCCGTTACCAATGCTACAGACTTTGCTTTTCAAACTGCAAACCCCATCGGACAAATCATGACGATAACTCCAAACTCGACAACTGGCGGCTATAACGGTGATTACATAATCGTTATCGCAGGAACAACGGATGTAAAGGAATCATTTAGTTCGCCTGAAGAATTTGCTTTGTTTCAGAATTATCCCAACCCGTTTAATCCATCAACTGTTATTCGTTATCAGTTACCGTTTAATAGTGATGTAACTCTGAAAGTGTTTGATGTGCTGGGTCGAGAAGTTGCTACATTAGTTGAAGGGTTTGAGGTTGCAGGTTCGAGGTTCGTTGAGTGGGATGCAAGCAACATTCCAAGCGGATTTTATTATTACAGAATAGTCGCTGGTAATTTTATAGCAACGAGAGAAATGCTTTTGTTCAAATAGCAATTCTTTTTCTGCAAGGGGAGTAGATTCAAATCAAGAGAGGAAACAAGATATTCGTTTTTAATATAAGTTGGTTAAATATTGAAAATTGGTTAGATTGTTCCCGTTTTGTGTATGAAAATCATTTTAGGCTATGTTTAAGTTCTTATCGAAATTATTCCCAAGTAAATCGGATAAAGATGTTCAACGGCTCGAACCGTATGTAGATATCATCAATGAACAGTTCGAAAAACTCATCTCGTTGAGTGATGATGAACTCAGGGCGAAAACTGTGGAGTTTCGTCACCGCATCAAGGAAACAACGAAGGAGTTTGAGGATGAAATTGCCCAACATCACGAGCAATTGAAATCGAACACAGAGTTGACACTCGCTGAGCGGGAAGAAATATTCGACCAAATCGCTGAACTGAAGAAATCTCTCGATACTGCGACGAAAGAAACATTGGACGAACTTCTTCCGGAAGCATTTGCTGTTGTGAAAGACGCTTGTCGTCGGTTGTGTGGAAAAACATTTGATTTACTCGGTCATAAAATCGTGTGGGATATGGTTCCCTTCGATGTTCAATTGATGGGTGGAGTTGCACTTCATGAAGGAAGAATAGCTGAGATGGCGACAGGCGAAGGAAAAACACTCGTTGCTACCTTACCGTTGTATTTAAATGCTTTACCCGGGCGCGGCGTCCATCTAGTCACAGTGAACGATTATCTTGCCAAGCGCGACAGTGAGTGGATGGGAAAAATCTTTGAGTTTCTCGGATTAACTGTCGGCTGTATTCAATCCTCAATGGACCCGTACCAGCGTAAACCTTTCTACGATTGTGACATTACGTATGGAACGAACAACGAATTCGGCTTTGATTATCTTCGTGATAATATGGTGCTTTCATCTGAGTATCTTGTTCAGCGCGAACACTACTATGCTATCGTTGACGAAGTTGACTCGGTCTTAATTGATGAAGCAAGAACTCCGCTCATCATCAGCGGACCGGTACAAACAGATGACCAACGGTTTGCGGAAATGAAGCCGCGTGTCGAACGTTTGGTGAACTCACAGAAAACATTTATTACAAAAATTGTTTCCGAAGCGGAAAAATTGATGGAGGAAGGGAAGAATCAGGAAGCCGGCGTTTTACTTTTACGTGCGCACCGTGGTTTACCAAAGCATCCCAGACTGAACAAAGTCTTTTCGGAGCCATCAAACAAAAAACTCATGCAAGATACAGAAATGGAATACTTGCGTGACCAATCAAGACGGATGCACGAGATTGACGATGAATTATTCTATGCAATTGATGAGCGTGACCATTCCATCAATCCGACTGAAAAAGGAAGAACGCTCTTAGCAGGGACGGGACAGGATAAAGATTTCTTTTTGCTTCCCGATATCGGAACCGAAGTAGCAACAATCGAAAACGATTCTACGCTTACGGAAGATGATAAGCAACGGAAAAAAGATGAATTGAATTTATTGTATGCCGAGCGGAGCGATAGAATCCACACGGTAACACAATTACTCCGAGCGTATTCATTGTATGAAAAAGATGATGAGTATGTTGTAACGGATGACGGTAAAGTTCAAATTGTTGATGAGTTTACGGGACGGTTGTTGCCGGGTCGTCGTTACTCCGACGGATTACATCAGGCAATTGAGGCGAAGGAAGGAGTCAAGGTAGAACGTGATACGCAAACATTGGCAACCGTTACGCTTCAAAATTATTTTCGTCAATACAAAAAATTAGCAGGAATGACGGGAACTGCAGAAACGGAAGCATCAGAATTTTTTGAAATATACAAACTTGATGTAGTTGTCATTCCTACCAATCAGGACATGATTCGTGATGATGCAGATGACGTCGTCTATAAAACAAAGCGGGAAAAGTATAATGCGCTCATTCTTGAAATACAGGAGATGAAAAAGAATAATCGCCCGGTTCTAGTTGGAACGACGAGTGTTGAAGTTTCTGAAACATTGAGTAGAATGTTGAAACGAACCGGTGTACCTCATAATGTACTAAATGCGAAGCAACATCAGCGCGAAGCAGAAATTGTTGCCCATGCAGGTCTTCCTGGAGCGATTACAATTGCTACAAACATGGCGGGTCGCGGAACCGATATTAAATTAGGTCCGGGCGTTGCAACTGCCGGAGGGTTACACATTATCGGAACAGAGCGACATGAATCGCGTCGAATAGACCGGCAGTTGCGTGGTCGTGCCGGTCGTCAGGGCGATCCCGGTTCATCGAAGTTTTATTTATCGCTGGAAGATGATTTGATGCGATTGTTTGGTAGCGACAGAATAGCCGGAATTATGGAACGTCTCGGACTGAAAGAAGGCGATGTCATTCAACATCCGATGATTACCCGTTCAGTTCAGCGCGCTCAGAAGAAAGTGGAAGAAAACAACTTCGCCATCAGAAAGCGTTTGCTTGAATATGATAACGTGATGAACCAACAGCGGGAAATTATTTATGCAAAGCGCCGCCATGCGTTGCTCGGCGTTCAACTCCGTGAAGATATTTTTGAGATGCTTCAGGAATATACTGATGCACTCGTCTCGAGGCATTTCGAACAAGGAGAAATTGAGCCGCTGAAGGAAGCATTGCGCACAAACTTTTTAATTGACTACAACATACCGCCAGAGCGCTGGCAGACGATTGGTAAAGATGGTGTTCAGAATGAAGTTTTCAAAGCCGCGATAGATTTTTACAAACGAAAAGAATCGCGCATCGGCGTGGAAAATATGACGATGCTTGAGAAGATGGTTGTATTACAAGTGATTGATGAAAAGTGGAAAGACCATCTGCGAGAAATGGATGACATGAAAGAAGGAATTCATCTCCGTGCGTATGGACAGAAAGACCCGCTCATTGAATACAAATCAGAGGCATTCAGAATGTTTTCTGAATTGCTTGATATTATTACTTCTGAAACCCTGAATCTTCTTTTCAAGTTTAATCCTCCGGTAATACAAAAGGAACTCGTTATTTCTGCCCGAAGAAGCAGGGCGCCGCGAACTCAACAAATGACTCTGACACATGATTCATCAATCGGGATGGGTTTCCAAGGTTCTCAGGGTTCGCTAGATGTTCAGGAATCAGCGGGTGAACCTTCAACCGAAGGACAACCTCGACAGAATCAAAAAATAATACAGCCAATTCATGTTGAAGAAAAAGTCGGGCGGAATGACCCCTGTCCGTGTGGAAGCGGAAAAAAATTTAAGCAGTGTCATGGGAAATGAAGATGCCGGCAATTATTTTCTATCAAGGTTGGAGATTTTCTTTCTTTGCAAATGAAGGAAACGAACCAATTCATATACATGCCCGTAAAGGCGATAAACAATGTAAATATTGGTTGCATCCTGAAACATTTTGTGTTTCTGAAGCATACACGCGAGGAATGAATACGAGAGATAAGCGTCATGTCATCAAAATAATCATGCA
>JACPVN010000150.1 GCA_016191715.1 Ignavibacteriota bacterium
CGGCAATACCTGTATCCCGATTGACGAACGAGACACCGTATAATGTTGATGTCACCGTACTGGTTTTTGTTTGCCACGTACTACCGCCATCAGTAGATTTTACTACAACTCCATATTCCCCTACTGCATATCCATACGTGGAGGTTGGAAAATGTACATCATACAGCGTCACGTTTTTCCCACCCGCGCACTTTATCCACGTCCAACTTGTTCCACCGTCTGTGGAGCGGATAATGGTTCCTAATTCACCAACTGCAACAACTGTTGATGAAGTAATTGCATGGACAGAATGTAAGTCGTTACCTGCGGGTTTAGGATTTTGCCAATACCATTGAGGATTTTGAGCTGTTACACCGCTGACGTAAAAGAAGACCATTAAATGAAAAAGAAAAAAATAAGTACGCATTGTCTTACCTATATTTATTGTGACTGTTGATATTATGAACTTGATCGAGATGAATCTTAATACAATCAACACAATTGAAGGAAACTTTTAGATTCTACTCGATACCACTATTCATATCTACTTACATCTCACACCACTTGCAGAAATATCAGATAAAAAAATCTTAACGATAATTAACAGACATTGAAATTGATGAATACGAAAAGAAAATGCGGTTATTTTACCGTCTGAGGAGGAAAGAAATTTGAAAGACCAATTCCCTTTTCAGGAATTATCGGGCATTGGGCTTTTTTTTAGGTATGTTAAGGAGGATTGAAAGTGTGTTCGAGGTATTGGCAACGCTTGCCAAATCAATATCTCCGTCGTTATCCCAATCGCCTGCAGTAACACAATAGGCATTTTCGCCTACTGTTATTGTGGATGATTTCTTAAAGATTCCATTTCCATTATTTGAAAAAAGAGTGATGATGGTATCCCGGCAGTTTGCAACAGCAAGGTCATGGTCACCGTCTGCATCGAAATCGTTACACGTAAGGTATATTGGAAGATTATCCGACTCGAATGTTTGGATGTGAGTGAACTTCGCATTACCGTAGTTCAGGAGGACGGAAATATTTTTCGAGTGAAAATTTCCTACAAGAAGGTCGAGTTTGCCATCACCGTTGCAATCAGTTGCGGTAATTGCGAGCGGATTATTTCCTACCTCGATTTCATTCTTCAAAGAAAAATTTCCGACTCCATTGTTGAGATATATTTTGCATGTATTAATTTTCCAGAGAATGACTGCAATGTCCAAATCAAAATCTTCATCAAAGTCGCCAACGGCAATCCGCTCAGGATTTCCTTCAGCGACAATAGTACTGTGCCGCTCATATTTTCCTGTTCCCTCGTTCGAAAGAACCGTCAAACCATCCCCCCACGAATCCGCATGGACAAAATCCCAATCGCCGTCTCCTTCAATATCAATCGGCGTGATCCCAAACGGCACCTGACCGACCTCAAGGATTTGTGTGTTGGTAAACTTCAACTTGCCGTCATTCTTGAAAAGATAGAAATCGTTCGAGCTCCAGTGAACAGGCGCGATGTCCAAATCGTTATCGTTATCAACATCAACGAGCGCCAGCCAATCAGGTTGAGAGCCCGCCTCAAAGACTGAGTATTTCCGAAAGGAAGAACCTTGCTCATTCACATACACCGAAACAGATTTCGATGCAATATTTGTCACGACGATGTCTATGTCTCCGTCATTTTCCAAATCACCGGAAGACAAAAAATTTGGTTGCGATTGTGTTTTCAATTCCTGAGAAACAATGAACTCCATGTTACCACCGGTGGCTTGTACCGTAAAGCCGGAAACATATGACTTCGATAAATTATTTCGTTCTTTGTCTTCGATGTTTTTGGTCAATGTTACATAGATAAGTTCACCGGCAAAGAAATGTTTTTCGGGCTGTATAATGATTTTCTTCCCGTTCTGCTCAATGCTTTGCAACGTCCATGCGTAATACCCTCTCTGCATTCCGTAGATAAAAAATGTTTGTTTCGTAATCGTTGCAACGGAAACAGAATTATTGAAGGTAAGTTCAATCATTGAATGTGCAGAAATATTCAAATCATTTTGTGCGGGGGAAATTTTTTCTAATCGAAACAGCGCCCACGAAACACCTGTCAGTACGAATTCCAACATTAATAGAACGGGGAACATTTTGCTTTTCAGTTGAAACATGATGTCAAAACCGGAAGAATTTCTGTTTATGGAAGCCGTTGAGAAACAGCGACGTACCGTTTATTCATAGTCGGCTCGTTGATGAATTGTTCTCCGTCCCAGTACCGAACACTGCGTTTCATATCTTCCAGATAACTTGTATCAATCTTCTTCAACGATAACTCTTCATGTTCAAGTTTTCTGTAGAAAAAGAGGTTGGGTTCAGAAGCGTAGAGATTGACACATTGCATCAGGGTATCGAAATAAAAATTGAGAGCGAATGAAGTTCCGTCTTTAAAGCGGTCGTACATAATCGTCTCCAATAATCCATCCGACTTGAAGTACAATACCTCGCCTGCTGTCGAAAGAAAATTGCTCGACTTCTCAACACCTGAACGGGGAAGAAGGATGTAATATTTTTCGGTTCCGGGTGAAATTCCTATGGGGATGTTTGAATCCGGTAAGGGCGCGTATCCATCCATATATCGCGGGTCTAACACGATAATTGGAGTGGCGCCGTAAAACGTAGAAGAGTTGGTGAGAAAAATTTCCTGGACACCGTCGCCGTCAATATCCTTCACCGCCATGTACTCGATATTTCCCGCATGCCAGTATTCATTCATCAATTTTCCGTCCCGCGCATCGAGGCGAAGCACGACGTTCGGATACCGCCGTTCGTGTCCTGCCTCTGCAATGATTTCGAGATACCCGTTGTTGTCAAAATCGCTCACGAGCATGGAATTGACGAAATAATTATCCGTGAACACTTCGTCACCAAATTGCATAGTTTTGTGAAACTCATAGATCCATCGTTCCCTTCCGTCCCAATCGTAGCAAACCACTGCGCCGGTAAAAGGCAACGAAGGATTATCTCCGTAAATGCAGAACACTTCGTTGTGTCCGTCGTTGTTACCATCGGCGGTGAAGATTGCTCTTCTGTTCAGTGGCCACTTTGCGAGATACACATCGAATCCCGTGCCGACATGTTTCCGCCACACTTCTTCACCCGATTTATTGTACGCGACAAGAAATTCGTCTTTCGCTCGCGCATACGACGGATTATAATCTTTTGGTGGTTCGCTCTTCGGGAAATACAAAAACATAAACAATCCGATGACCAACGAGAAGAATGACAGAGATGTAACGGCATAATGCCTGATGACAAAAAATACAACACGTGCAGGCAACGTTGAAGGTAGTACATGGGAGACACTTGTGTTTTCGTGCTGAGGAACTTTCATAATCAAACCGCGAAGCGTCAGCGCTTGTTGCTGATGCTCTTGACGTTCTGTCTGAATCTGTTCGACTTCCAAATAATATGATTTCATTTCTGCAACGAGCGTGGAACAACCTTCACACTTCTGCAAATGCGTTGTAATTAAATCTCGCTGAGTTTCCACCTTTGCGGAACCTAAAACATACAGCTCAAGAACTTGTTCTTCAATGTGGTTCATCAATGGTTGAGTTTTCTGTAACATTCCTGTATATATCTACTTACATTTCTTTCAACTGACGGAAAATCACAACGAACGTTCAATTCCTGACTTTTCATTTCAGTTCCTTCCGTAACTTCTGTTTAGCTGTTTTTACAAAATATTCTAAAATGGATTTATGATATTCTTCATATTCCACTTTTGTCAGGTTTGGAATTTTCTGTTTCAGAACATCAAAATATGTAATCCCACCTGTTTCATGGTGATTGGACAGAATATCCCGAACGGATGCTACGTATAATTCAAACTCCACTGCACTGCATTTGCCTTTGCCTACATACCTGGGATACATTTCATCACTGAGGTTCAGACAGACAAGGTTAACAAGGGTTTCAACGTCGTGTTGTTCTTCCAGAAAATCGGTTGTGATGCGTACGTGTGTTTCCTCACTCCAGTTCAATGTATAAATATGTTTGAACAACAACGCAGCAGAAAGTAACGGCACAGCACGTTGATATTCCTGTTGGGTAAGAAGGAGTGTAAGGAGTTTTGTTAAGAGTTCCGGTACGGTATCATATACCAATGCGAGCGTGGAAAATTCCCTCTGGATAAATTCGTAGGGGATAGGCGGTTTTTCCATCAACGTGGAATGTTCGGCGGGGACAAGATACGGTTCTCCGAATCGGGTTATCTGAGCAAAGATTGATGTTCGTTCAAGAGCGGATTTCAAGTTGCGTAATATTTTTCCCAACGCAGGATCGGTTTCGCTGTGAATACGCACGATGTTATGATTGACTTTATTCGCGACTAACCGCCGGAGAACAATAACAAATTCTTCAATCGAACATACGGTGTTGTCAGGGAGTTCCTGCAAAAAGAAATTGGTCACCTGTATGAACGTCCCGTTCGCATCCCGCTGGAACAAATCGGCGATACAATCATACACGACATCTTGTTCTTTCATTCCTAATAACTCTAAATTGATTTTTCCCAGTGCGATACGTTTCCGGATATATGGAAGGGCAAGGTCGTGGCAGAACTTGATAAACTCACGAACATCATACGGAGTATAATTCCCCGACAACACTGATTGAAATACCAATGTGTGGGATTGTTCAAACTTCATGGAGTGACGTGCGGATGAATTTCAATTAAGTTCTGCAGTTGCTAATGCGATTGAAAACAGTGGCACAATGATACGATTTTACGGAACCATAACCAAGCGGGTTTGCATACGTCGGTGAAATCATTTATATTAAACTCAAATATTTTAAATTTGAAACAATATATTTGAAAACAACTCAAAAATACGGAAAAAAAGCAGACCGCGCTCTCACGATGTGGGTAAAACTTCTTCGCGCTGCAGCGACGATGGGAAAACGAAGCCGCGAGAATATCGAGTCGTTCGGACTGACGGAACCGCAGTTTGGCGTCCTTGAAACACTTGGGCATAAAGGACCGATGTTGTTAGGAGAACTTGGCAAAAAGCGTCTCGTCAGCGGCGGTAATATTACGTGCGTGGTGGATAATCTTGAAAAAGAAGGATTGGTAGAGCGCGTTCACAGCAAAGATGACAGACGTGCAATCATTGTTCGCCTTACCCATAAAGGGAAAAAGTTATTCGACGAAATCTTCACGCACCATGCCGAACACATTGCCAAACTTGCTTCCGTGCTTACCGATGAAGAACAGGAAGAACTTGGCCGCTTATGTAAGAAACTCGGCTTAGGAGTACAGCACGAATGAAGCAAACTTCCATACATCCTCAAACATCCATTGGTCATGTTCATTTGAAAGTATCTGACCTTGAGCGCTCGGTGAAATTTTACACAGAAGTGTTAGGTTTTGAAGTCAGCGCGCGTATGGGAACAAGTGCGGCATTTCTTTCCGCCGGTGGTTATCATCACCACATCGGATTGAATACGTGGGAAAGTTACGGAGGTTCTCCTCCGCCGGTTGGAACAACAGGGCTTTATCACGTTGCAATTCTTCTTCCAAACAGAAAAGAACTTGCGCGTTCTGTTCAAAGATTACAGGAACATCATTGGAATATAGACGGTGCGGCTGACCATGGAGTAAGTGAAGCAATCTATTTGCGCGATCCGGATAACAACGGCATCGAACTTTATGGAGATAAACCACGCGACCAATGGCAATTCGATTCAAAGGGAAAGATTAACATGGTCACGCTTCCGCTCGATTATGAGTCGCTCATGAAAGAAATTCAATAAGAATACATTTAATACATCATCAATAACAATTCATCAAAACAATACAAGGAATACCATTATGAAAAAAACAATTTTTCTTTTCATTCTTACTTTCGCAACAATGTTCTCTCTTTCTGCACAAACAACATGGAAGATTGATGTTTCACATTCCAATGTCTTATTTACCGTAAGCCACATGGTTATCTCGGAAGTTACTGGACGATTTACGGACTTCGAAGGTACATTGGTTCAAACCGGCGCTGAATTTACGGGCGCAACGTTAAACGCGAAAATCAAAACGACATCTATCAATACGGATAACGAAGGACGCGATAAACATCTTCGCTCGGCAGATTTCTTCGACACAGAAAAAAATCCTGAGATAACATTCGTCAGCAAATCGTTTGAGAAGACCGGAAAAGACACGTACAAAATCACCGGCGACTTTACGATGCGCGGCGTAACCAAAACGGTTACTCTTGATGCAAAATATAAAGGCAGCACGAAAGACCCGTGGGGCAACACCAAAGCCGGATTCAAAGCAACGACATCGCTTAACAGGATGGACTATGGTGTAAAATGGAGCAAGAGTTTAGACGGCGGCGGATTTGTTGTCGGAGAAACTATTGATGCAATATTTCAAATTGAATTGACTCAGGAAAAACTGGAACAGGAGAAAAAATAATTTACGTGAAACTCCTCGAAGCGCTTTTTCGAGGAGGTTCTTTTTTCTTTATGACAAATTTCTTTGAAGAATCGTACGCCGGAATTCCTCCGTGGGAAATCGGGAAGCCACAAGCAGAGTTCATCAGGTTGGAACAAGAAGAACGTTTCGGCAACTCTGTTCTTGATTGTGGATGCGGAACAGGAGACTTAACGATACATCTTACCTCGCTCGGCTACGACGTTGTCGGAGTTGATTGCGCTCCGACGGCAATCAAAAAAGCACAAATGAAAGCGATAGAAAAAAATGCAAACATCAGATTTGAAGTGATGAACGCGTTGGAACTTCAGTCACTCAATCAACAATTTAATACAATTCTTGATTGCGGTCTGTTCCATGTGTTTGAAGAAACGTTACGTCTGAAATACAAAGCAAGTCTTGAATCGGTGTTGAAACCCGGAGGGAAATATTTCATGCTCGTGTTCAGTGAACACGAAACACGTGAAGGCGGACCGCTTCGCATTACGCAGGAAGAAATCCGTCGGACATTTCAAACGGGTTGGAACATTCAATGGATTCGTGCGGCACGGTTTGAGACGCACCTTCATGGAGATGGTTCGAGGGCGTGGTTGGCATCCCTTACGGTTACGCGTTGATTCTTCTGCTTCAAAGAAATAGTTCCCATGTCTGTTAAGACAAAAAAAACACTCATGAAGTCCCCTTCACAAAGGAGAATGAAAGTGGGAATTTCAGAAAAAACTCCGACTTCTTGTTTCGTAGAAGTCGGAGTTTTCATTTTCGTTCTATTTGCCATTACTGAACTCAACCGCAGTTGCAAGTTCAGGAATTGTTTCACTCGTTTCTTGTTTGATTCGCTTTCTGAACAATCGTTTGATGAATGCAGGAAACGTTACTCTCCACTCATCCACTTTAATATAGACGACGGGAACCAGCACGAGCGTCAGCAAAAGCGAACTCGTGAGACCGCCAATCAACGCCCACGCGAGCCCGGATTTCCATTCGGAACCGGCGCTGAGACTGAAGGCAATCGGTGACATGCCGACAATCATCGAAGCGGTTGTCATCAGAATCGGACGCAAGCGGGTTTGTCCTGCTTCCACCAACGCATCCGCTGCGGACATTCCATGGTCTTTCTGCATTTGCGATGTTCTGTCAACGAGGAGAATTGCATTCTTCGCGACAAGTCCAATCAACATAATAACGCCGAGCATCGAAAAGATGCTGAGCGATTTCATCGTGAGTGCGAGCGCAAGAATTGCTCCAATCATCGCGACCGGAATCGAAAACAATACAACGAACGGATAAATGTATGAATCATACAGCGCGACCATAATCATATAGACAAACAAAATCGCCGCCGCAAGCGCAAGAAGCAAACTTGTAAATCCTTCTGCACGGTTCTTTTCATCTCCTGAATACATGATTGCAACACCATGAGGAAGTTGAAGCACTGTCAGTGCTTTCTTAATATCATCGGTAATTGAACCGATAGGGCGACCAACTGCCTGTGAGAACACTGTTACAGAATAATTTCTGTCCTGCCGTTGCAGTTTCGTTGGTCCGGTGGAGCGGAAGATTGTTGCAAACTGTTTTAATTCGATTTGCTGTCCTTTATTATTTTTGAAGGAGAGATTTTCGATGTCCTGAATCTTCGAGCGGTCGAACTGGTCAAGCACGATTCGAATCGGATGCTCGGTCGAACCTTCACGGAATTTCGAGTCATCGTCGCCATTGAATGCAATGCGGAGCGTTGCACCGACTTCCCCCAGCGTCAAGCCAAGGTCTGACATCTTTTCGCGGTCGAGTTCGATGCGATGTTCCGGTTTTCCTAATTCTGAAGAAAGACGCACATCAGCAGTTCCCGGAACGGTTCGCACAATCTTCATCACTTTTTCGGAAGCAAAGCGAACTTCATCATAATTCGGTCCGCTCACGATGAGAGCGATTGGTGTTTGATTAGCGACGCCAAAAATTCCAATCGGGTTGACACGCACGGTAACACCGGGAATTTTGCGCACGTTCTTTTTGATTTCGAGAATCATATCGTCGGTTGATTTTGTCCTTTCGGATTTCGGAACAAGAGTAACGTTCAACTCGGAAACATTGTTCGACGATTGTCCGATCAACCCTTCGCTTGAAACGCCGACATTGACAAACATCTTAGAGATTTCCGGAAATGAAGAGATGATTTTTTCCACTTCCTGCGTTACATGATTTGTATGCTGAACAGTCGAACCGGATGGAACTTCAATCGTTACGGCAAACTCGCCCCGGTCTGCAACAGTCATAAATTCGCTTCCGACAAATCCGAGCGGCACAAGTGCGAGCGAAGCAATCATTAACGAAGTAGTCAGAAGAACAACCTTCCATTTGTTATTCAAACTCCAACGTAAAATGTGGATGTACTGTTCTGCAAATTTATGATACATCCGTTCAAACCAAAACGCGAATTTACCAAGCAAAGTATC
>JACPVN010000151.1 GCA_016191715.1 Ignavibacteriota bacterium
GTTCCGACAAAAACTGTATCATCTACAACCACGACACTATAAACTTTCGGTGAACGAATATACGTTCTCGGTTCTACATCAATAAAATTTGAGAACTGTTGAAACGTAACTCCTAAATCTTCTGTCCGGTAAATTCCGTTATCTGTCGCGATATACACAATCGAACCTTTGAATGCAAAGTCGTACGCTTTCACTCCTCGAAGAAGATTCGTCCAGTTAAGCCCGGCATCATCCGTATAACTGACACCGTACTCTTCCTCATTGTCACTCGCCCTCCAGTTTGTTGTCCAGATGCGACTGTTTCCATTTACGTTCTCTTCATCAATTGCAATTACCCAATTTCCTAATATCGGTTTTGTTTGATTTTGATGAGTGAACCGCACCCAACTCGAACCACCATCTGTTGATTTGTTCACACCGCCTGCGGTTCCGCACCAAATAATATCATCATCAACAGCATAAACAGAAAATGCGAGCATGTTATTGTTTTGCCGCGGGTCGTATCTCGGAAATATTCTTTGTTGATGAAGTGTATCTGTCGGCGCGTACGTCCAGAGTGTGTCATCCGGTGAAATGCTCGTTTTGTTATCGAGCGGAAGAAGAATTCGTTCCC
Source organism: Ignavibacteriota bacterium (assembly GCA_016191715.1). Lineage (GTDB taxonomy): Bacteria > Bacteroidota > Ignavibacteria > UBA10030 > SZUA-254 > FW602-bin19. The sequence continues at coordinate 614 of JACPVN010000151.1, forward strand.
ACGTAGCTCCGTTATCGTATGACCTTCGCAAACTGCTCGACCAACTTGCGATATAAACTACTCCAGCAGGTGTGAGTGAAATATCAAACGTAACGTTTTGCTGAGGAACGGTGATTGGCAAAATCCAAACAGAATCATTTACTCCGTACTGGATATACTTTGCATTCGGATCGTCTTGAGTTTGACCGACATAATCCCAACTCGCTCCATTGTCGAGAGAGAATGTATAACCACCGCCTGTTTGAACACTTCCACCTTCAATCTCCGTATCAAATCCTGTCGAAGTCCAAATCGTGTTGCCACGAGTAGCTAACGAAAATATTCCATCGTGAGGAAATTGAGAATTCTCGCGGAAACTTTGCCATGAATTTCCAAAGTCTGTTGTTCGGGCAAGTCCTTTGCTCGTTCCTGTCCACAAATTTCCCGGCTCATATCGCATGTAGGTAACGCTGTTACTCGGAATTAGATTTGAACTATTTGATGTTGAGTCAGACCGAATCTCACGCGGTATATTCATCTGTCCATTTGATTGATAAACGAATAACAAGTAACAAATAACTATTAACTTCTTCACGGTTGCCTCACAATCATCGTATGTAAAATCTTATTACTCATAAAACCAAGTTGGTCAACCGCGACAAACTCAAAGCGATAGGGTTGTGCCGGAGCGTTCCAGGGTAATTGAAACCTTCCCGAGTAAATTCCATCAACAGCCGCAGAGTCGTACTTCACGTCGTTTTTGATTCCATCATCATACAAAAGAAACTGTTTGTTCGTATCCGGGGAATCGAGACTTCTGAAATACACTTTGTCAACATCGCTTCTTCCATCTGAATCCGCAACCGCAACGTGGATGACAAACAGAACTGAGTACGGACTTGGTGGAAGAGTGACGGTATCAGGTGCAACAAGGTTCGACAAAATCGGTGCGTTGCTTCTTCGTACAATTCTGAGACGATGAATTGCTGTGTTGCTTACCATTCCGATTTGATCTTGTGCGCTTAAACGAACTGAAAAATTTCCAACCTGCACCCGTTTGATTTGTATCGAAACGGTTCCGGTGAAAAGATTATCCGTTGATGATGTATCAGGGAAGATTCCGTTGTTAAACAAACGCACGGTTGCCATCGGAGTCTCCGATGTCGGGTTGAAGATTTCACACTGAACAGTTTTCAAAGCGCCGCTTCCGTCATAATGCGTTGCTTTTCCCGACACAACAAAACTCAACGTGATTACATCGTTTGGTGAAGGTGTACCTCCAACCAAAATCGAATCTGTATCTATAATGTCAGGAGTAACTTCAATGTTACTGACAAACGGTGCGTTCAACTGAATGTCAAGCGGATTTTCTTTTTTCTCCTCGCACGAGAATAACAACAGACTCAGCGCTACGATAAGAAAATATTTGATATGCGTTTTCAAAATAATTTGTTCTTTGGTTTATTCTTCAGAATTGTATTGGATGATACTATAAACATCATAATCCCGTAATCGTTCCCTGCTGTTGAGAAATGTTAACTCAATGAGAAATGCAAGCCCGACAATTTCACCGCCGAGTCGCTTCACTAATTTACACGTTGCTTCAACCGTACCTCCGGTTGCTAACAAGTCATCAACAATGAGAACCCGTTCTCCTTTGTTGATTGCATCCGTGTGAATTTCCAAGGCGTCGGTTCCATACTCAAGTTGATATTCTTCGCGTAGTGTTGATGAAGGTAGTTTCTTTGGTTTTCGCACAGGAACGAATCCCGCGCCGAGACGATAGGCAAGCACACTTCCGAAAATAAATCCGCGGGATTCAACACTCGCGACTTTCTCAATCTTCTTCGATTTGTATCGCTCAAAAAGAATATCAATCGCTTGTGCAAAAGATTGCTTATCATTCAACAACGTCGTGATGTCCCGAAACATAATTCCCTTCTTCGGAAAATCAGGGATGCTTCGAATCGAAGCGCGTAATGAATCAATGTTCACCATTCCAACTTCTCCTTCTTCAAAAACGATTCAATTCCTTTTTTGAATTCTTCTGTCTTTCTTGTCATTGAGTTAAGATTCGCGGCAAACTCAAGCGCATCTTTGAAACTCAATTCGTTCAGCCGTGAAATTATTTCCTTCGTCAATGAAACAGCATTCGGGCTTGTCGTTTTTGCAAGCGTGGTTGCAAATGCTATAACATGCTCTTTCAGTCTTTCATCATCAACTATTTCTGTTGCAAGTCCTCGCTCTTTTGCAATCAGAGCATTCACAATTTCCCCCTGCAAGACAAATTCCTTTGCGCGTCCTTCTCTCATGCGTTTAATGAGAAACGGCAAAATTAATGCAGGAACAAATCCAATCCGAACTTCCGGAACGCCGAACTTCGCCCGTTCTTTTCCGGCAAAAACAAAATCGCACGTAATCGCCAAACCACAACCGCCGCCGAGCGCGGAATCATTCACCTTTGCATTCACCGGTTTTTTGAGTGAGTAAATCAATTGAAGAAGTTTCATTAATGCTTTCGCATCGTCAAGATTTTCTTCCTGCGCCTTCTCAGAAATTGTGTGAAGAAACTCCAAATCCATTCCTGCGCAGAACGAGTTCTCTGCACCGGTGAGAACAATGACACGGCAGTTTGCATTTCGTCCAAGCGCCTGAAAACTTTCTGTCAACTCACGAACCATCACATCGTTCAACGCGTTGCGTCGTTCCGGGCGATTCATGGTGACAGTCGCTACGCGCTCATCGAGCGTGTAGAACACTGTCGAGAAATTCATGCGTACGATAACAATTTCCTTCGGGTTGTGAACACTTACTGTTTTCGTTTGAGATGTTTTGTCAATTCTTTTTTGAGGATTTCAAACGCTTCTTCGGGCGTGTCGGCAAACTTGAACAACTTCAAATCTTGCTTCGAGATTGTATGATATTTTACCATGAAATCAAAATTAAGAACCTGATTCCAGTACTTCGGACCATACAACACGACCGGCATTTTTGTTTTCACTTTCGTCGTCTGAATCAGGGTCAGCACTTCCATCATTTCATCCATCGTACCGAAGCCGCCGGGGAACATCACTAACGCCTCCGCCAACGACATAAACCAAAGTTTCCGCATGAAAAAATAATGAAACTCGAAATTTAAATTCGGAGAGATATACGGATTCGATTCCTGCTCGTGTGGCAGACTGATATTCAATCCGATTGATTTGCCGCCGGAAAGTAATGCACCTTTGTTTGCCGCTTCCATAATTCCCGGACCGCCGCCGGAACAGATAACAAACCGGTGTCCGTTCTTCAAACTCAACGACCACTTTGTCAGTATTGTTGATAACTTTAAGGCATCTTCATAGTAGCGAGACATCTCAACATCAATCTCCGCTTCCTTCATTGCCTTGAATATTTTTTTTGATTGATTCGTATCGGCTTTGACTCTCTTCTTCCATTCTGCCAAAATCTTTTTTGATTCACTCATCGGCTTGAATCTCGCCGAGCCGAAAAAGACAATCGCTTCTTTAATCCCTTCTGCTTTGAAACGGCTTGCCGGTTCTAAAAACTCTGTGAGAATTCTGATTGAACGCGCATCTGGTCCTACGAGGAATTCCAGATTCTTGTATGCTTTCGGTGTTCGTGTGCTTTTGCTTTTCATTCGATTTCCTTATGCGGAACGACCGCCATCAATGGTAAAAGTTTGTCCTGTAATATAATTTGCAGTCGTTGCGAGATAGACAACCATGCTTGTAATGTCGTACGCAGTACCGTATCGCTTGAGAGGGATTGATTCAACATTCACTTGGCTTGTCGTTGAAGCAGGTTCCTCCATTTCAATTGTCCCCGGTGCGATTGCGTTCACATACACATTCGGCGCAAGCGATTTCGCCAAACACCGTGTCAACATAATCACTCCCGCTTTCGAAACACTGTACGGTAAATGTTTACTCCACGCCTGCACGCCGCCTAACGATGCAATGTTAATGATGCGTCCGCTTTTTTGTTTGAGCATGAACGGTGCAACTGCCTGCGAGCAAAGAAACGCTCCTTTAAGATTTGTATCAAGAGTTTCATCCCACAGTTCTTCAGAAATGTTTTCCAATTTGCTCTCGACAAAGATTGCCGCGTTATTTACCAACACGTCAATACGTCCAAACTTCATTATTGCTGAATCAATAAGTTTCTGCACAGACTTTTTGCTTGTTACATCTGCTTTGATTGCAAACGCATCTCTTCCCAATTTCTGAATGTGTTTTACGGTTTGACCCGCTCCTGTCCGCGATGAATTGTATCCAATGGCTACATCAAACCCATGCTCTGCTAATGCGATTGCAATATGTTTCCCCAATCGTTTTCCGCCGCCGGTAACTATTGCAACTTTTCTCGCTCGCTTGTTCATGCTTGTCATTCAATCGGAAGTTTTGAAACCCGAACGGTCATTGGTTCATTAGTTTGCTCATTTCGGAATTGTAACGCGTCAGATTCAACACTCGTCCGGAGATACCCAAGAGCAATCTGCCGATTCAACCTCTCCGACCACGCATGACTCGTCGTCCATCCGACTTCCTCATTCTGAAAGTAAATTTTTCCGTATGAAAATTTTTCTATTCGTCCTTCATCAAATACAAAGCTAACCAACCGACGTTGCAATTTCTTGTAGGTATCAATTCGTGCAATCACTTCCTGACCGATGTAACAACCCTTCGTCCAACTGATGAATCGCTCTAACCCCGCCTCAAGCGGATTGATTTGTTCCGTCAATTCAAAACCAAACTTCGGTACCCCATGTTCAATCCTGTATGATTCAAACACATCAGAATCTTTCCCGATGCAACGTAACGAAGGAAATATTTCCCTCATCATTTCTCTTGATGGATTTCTTCTAAGCAGAACATGAACCATCGGTTGCCTCCACAAACTATCCTGAAAAAATACTCCATCGGCTGATTGAGCAGAACAATCATTCGTCAATGTTTCCGCCTGAACTCCCGCAACAGCAAAATGCTCAAACTCCTTCGTGACATCCTGAACCTGAACATCTTCCGTAAACAAAAACTTATTCAACCATGTAGTAACCGCTTCACCGTTGTTCGATTCAAGAACCAACAACAGTTCATCATTCTGTCGAATTGCCGTTGCAACATCAACTAACTTTGCTTTTTCGGTTACAAGAATGGTCGTTACGGCTTGACGTTCGGAGAATGAGGTAATATCATTCGTCGAAAGGCGTTGAAGAAAATCAATACAATCTTTTCCCCGAAGAGAAAGTATTGCAGTGTTCAGTTGAATCAACACGGCAGATTCAACCAACGAACGATATTCTTCAGACATTGCTTTGGTTTGATGTACATGCGATTCTCTTTGATTCGATGAAATGACGGCGGTAGTGTTCGGAAATTGTAACACTGAAGAAGTCATGAAAAGAGAAAATAAATCTGGGGAGGGGAAGTGCGCCCAGTAGGACTCGAACCTACAACCCGCTGATTAAGAGTCAGCTGCTCTACCAGTTGAGCCATGGGCGCATAGAGATTATTTGCCTTGTTGAACGGGCGGTGTTGCCTGAGGCGGAGCCGGTGCTGGAACGGAAGTTGGTTGTCCTTGTTGAATGATACTTTCAACTGCTCCGGCGGAACTATCAAGCGTAAAAATGTTGATGACCAAACACAACACAATAAAAACTACCGCAAGAACCGTTGTTGCTTTACCAAGGAAATCTGCCGCACGACGTGCGCCAAACATCGCTCCCATCTGAGAGCCACCAAATGCGCCTGCAAGCCCGCTTCCTTTGCTTGCCTGCATTAAAACAACAATAATCAGTAAAAGAGAGACAATTATCTCAAGAATTGCAAGAATTATAAACATGATTTGATTCCACTATGATTAAATGGCTGGCAAAATACGAAAAAATGAGGGAAGTACAAAACAACCTTTCCACTAATTACTCCCCAAGAGCAAGAGAAAAAACAGTTTCACATTCTGTAAAAAATATCTCATCTTCTTTTCTTCAACAAGCAAAAATATTTTTGAAAACGTTATCAATACAAAATATATAAGTATTGTTCCCTTAAAGTTTTTTTTTTATGTTCACACGTTCATGAAGAAACTGTTTCACTCAATACAAACGCATTATTCGCTCTTCCTCATTCTTGGAGTCGGAATCGCGGTTCGACTCTGGAATGTCAACTGGTCGCTCCCGTTCGTCTATGAAGAAGCAACACCGTTTCTTAAAGCATGGAACATGTGGAACTGGGGAAAAGAGGGTTTAGACTTCAATCCGCATTTCTTCAACTATCCTGCACTTTCAATGTATCTTCAGTTTATTGCACAGGTAATTCATTATTGGCTCGCTCATTTATTCGGCGTTTACCAGAACCTGTATGCATTCAACCTGGCGTATCAAACTGACCCTACGACCTTCATTCTCAGTGCACGGATTGTGACAATGCTGTTTGATTGGGGAACAATCATTGCCGTATATGTATTTGCATCTAAAGTAATGAACAGGCAAACCGGAATCATTGCCGCGCTCCTCGTTACTCTCAATCCTTTGATGATTCGTCATTCCCATCTCATCAATGTAGATACACCGCTTGTCTTCTTCACAACGCTTTCCTTGTATTTCATCTTTCAACTCTACAATTCTCCTTCAACAAAATTCTCTGTTCTCTCCGGCATCTCTATCGGACTTGCGACATCCTCAAAATACACGGGCGCCTTTCTCCTCGGAATTTTTCTTCTGGCTCATCTACTAACTATTCTTAATGATACGCAACATAGAGATATTCACTCAAGCGCTCCACGCCCAACTTCATACACTCTCATTTCAATCGTGTCATCGCATGTTTCCCTATCAATTTTCTTGGCAGCATTTACTTTCTTCATCATAAATCCTTTCGTCCTTCTCGACACAACAGAATTCCTGAACGATTTCTCCTTCGAGCAGGAACACATGGCTACCGGACATTTGGGAGTTGATTCGAGTACAAACGGTTTTGTTTTTTATCTCCTTCAAATCATTCCGGCAAATATGGGTTGGATGTTTCTCGTTGCCGTTATTTGTTCATTTCTCTTTTTGGCTCTGAAAAAGAATTCTGACTATTGGTTACTTCTTTCATTTCCTGTTTGTTATTTGATCATTATTTCACTCTGGAAAATGAGGGTAGAACGCTATCTCCTTCCTGTTGTTCCCATCATTATGGTTATCGTTGCTGTCGGAATTCAACTGGGAGTTGAGCAACTGAAAATGTATTTCCAATCCGCGAAAAGGAAATTCTTTGATAGAAACAAACGGGATTTCATTCTGAAAAGTGGTATCGTAGTTTTGTTACTTGTTGTCCCGATTCAAAATATTACTAATTATCAAGCAACACTCGACCTACCGGATACACGAACACTGGCGCGGGATTGGTTACTTAAGAATCTCACGGAACATGCGGCAATTGCAACGGGCCCGTTCGGGATTAACTTTCCGAAAGAACGATACAAACGGTTTCAGATTCCTTTTTCGCCTACAGGGGCGGAAAACCTTTTCATGTATTATCAGGCAGAATGGTTCGAAGATTTCGATCTTTTGATTGCAAGTGATTATGACTTCGCCCGATTCTCTCAGGATTCAAATCGCTACAAAAACATCCTCTCGTATTATGATTCTCTCCGTACAAGATGGAAACTCGTCCACGAAA